>CAYFNP010000132.1:0-4982 GCA_964344425.1 uncultured Bifidobacterium sp.
ACGGAAACGAAGACACCGAGTTCGATCAGGTTGTCCCGGTTGCTGATGCGCAGCGTGTGGTACGGAGGAATGAGAAACCAGTTGACGATGAGTGGTGCGGCGACTGCGGTGACGAGACCGGGCCACTGACCACCGACCGCGGTGACCGCAACCAGCGCAAGCAGGTACAGCGAGAGCGAAGTGGCAACCGTCAGCGGCCGATTCGTTGCCACGAGAACGAAGGTGAGGCCGGCGAGCGCGCCAGCGGCGAGAGCGAAGCCTGCTGCGCGTCTTCGCAGCGGAAGCGCTTGTTCCCGCGTCACTCCGCCATTCTGTCGCCGTCACCGCCCAGATGCGCCAGCGACAGCTCGATGGTGTCGGCGAACATGAAAACGGTGCTGCGCTGCGCATCGATGGTCGATTGACCATCGCGTGGAGTGAGAACGAGGTCTCGGCCGAGGCGCGGATCGCGCAGCACCACAACCGCTCCGCTCGCCGGGATCCGGACGTACTGATGGTCGCTCGAGCTTTCGTCGAAGCGCGTGTCGTGGCGGGCAATGACGGGAAGTCGTTGAGAGCCCGAGGGAACGAGACGTGCGGTCAACCCTGCAAGCTCGGCGGCCTCGCCGTCGATCGCGGTGCGCCAGAGCGCGGGTGCCAGCTGGTCGCGCTCCATACGGTTGGCGACGTCCTTCGACAGAGACAGGTGGTATTGCCGGACCCGCTCGCTCACACGGAACGCCGTTGCCGCGCTGACAACGATTCCGAGGGCGGCGAGCAGGATCACCGCGACCACGTCGGACCGCGACGTGATCCGCAACGAGTGAACGGGCTCGGTGTGGAAGTAGTTGAGTGCCAGAGCGCCGACGACCGCAGTGGTGAGGCCGGCGATCGAGTCGACGAGTGCGGCGGTGACGATGACGACCGCAAGAAGAAGTGCCGCGTTTGCGACCGCCATCGAATCCGTCAGGGACGAGGTCGAAAGAGCGACGAGAAGGGCAAGAACGGGGAACCCGACAACCGAGAGTGCGCGCTTCATGACGTCATCTTCCTGTGTCGCCGTGGGTCGAATCGGAAAGTTTGCGCTTTCTTAGCGACCTTCAGGTGAGCCGACCTAGAGTCGCCCTCGCAGATGGAACCGGCACTCAACGATGCGCATTCACTCGTCGCGGCGGCAACGCGGATCACGGTGTTGACCGGTGCCGGCATCTCGACCAACTCGGGCATTCCCGACTTCCGCGGCCCGAACGGCTTGTGGACGAAGAACCCGAAGGCCGAAAAGATGGCAACGCTGCAGCACTACCTGGCGGATCCGGAAGTGCGCGAACTCGCGTGGCAGAACCGCATCCACTCACCGGCGTGGACCGCGCGACCGAACGCCGGTCACGAGGCGCTCGTCGCTCTCGAGCGTCAGGGGCGTTTGTACGCGTTGATCACCCAGAACATCGACGAGTTGCACCAGCGTGCGGGAAACGATCCCGATCGCGTCATCGAGGTGCACGGCACGATGTTCAAGACGGTGTGCTGGTCGTGCGGTGACAAGTTGCCGATGGAGACCGCACTGGAACGCGTACGGGCCGGCGAGGTCGACCCCGCGTGCCTGTTGTGCGGGGGAGTGCTGAAGAGCGACACCATTTCCTTCGGCCAGGCATTGGTGCCCGAGGTGATTGCGCGGGCGATGGCGGCCAGCGAGGCGTGCGACCTGTTCCTTGCGATCGGCTCGACGCTGTCGGTGTTCCCGGCGGCCAACACCGTCCCGCGGGCCAAGGCCGCGGGGGCGAAGGTGGTCATCGTGAACGGCGGCCCGACCGAGATGGACCGCTTCGCCGATGCCGTTGTCAATGGCGACATCAGCGAGGTTCTGCCCCTCCTCGTGGCACCGGCGGCGTGACGCGGGGGAATTCCCGACCAACTCGGTAGGCTTTTGTCATGGCCAGTTTCCGTGACCTGCTTTCACGCGCCAAGTCCTCGATCACCGAGGTCGACACGAACGAGGCCCAGCGTCGCATCGCGGCGGGTGGGGTCGTGGTGCTCGACGTGCGCGAGCCCGACGAATACGAACAAGGTGCGCTCGCCGGCGTGCTGCACATTCCGCGCGGACATCTCGAGGCGCAGATCGAAGGGCGCATCACCGACAAGTCGACGCCCGTCATCGTGTACTGCGCAGGGGGAGTGCGCAGTGCATTCGCCGCACAGACTCTTGCCGAGTTGGGCTACACCGACGTCGTTTCGATGGACGGCGGTTTCGGTCGTTGGAAGGACGAGGGCAAACCGTGGAAGGCGCCGATCACGCTGACCGCCGACCAGAAGAACAGGTACCAGCGTCACTTGTTGTTGCCCGAAGTCGGTGTCGAGGGTCAGGCGAAGTTGCTCGGCTCGAAGGTGCTGATGTTGGGTGCAGGTGGTCTGGGTTCACCAGCGGCGCTGTATCTCGCTGCCGCCGGCGTCGGCACGATCGGCATCGTCGACATGGACGTGGTCGATGCGTCGAACCTGCAGCGTCAGATCCTGCACAACCTCGACCGCATCGGTGACCGCAAGGTCGACTCGGCGAAGAAGACCCTCACGCTGATCAACCCCGACGTCAACGTCGTCACCTACGACACGCGCCTCGACGCCAGCAACATCATGGACATCATCGCGGGCTACGACGTCATCGTCGACGGCGCCGACAACTTCCCCAGCCGCTACTTGTTGAACGACGCAAGCGTGAAGCTGGGCATTCCGGTGGTGCACGGATCGATCTTCCGGTTCGAGGGAATGGTCAGCGTGTTCCATCCGCTCGAGGGTCCGACCTACCGCGACATGGTTCCCGAACCGCCACCGGCCGAACTTGCGCCGTCGTGCGCCGAGGCCGGAGTGCTCGGCGTTCTGCCCGGCATCGTCGGTTCGATCCAAGCGCTCGAGACGATCAAGTTGCTGCTCGGTCTCGGAGATTCGTTGGTTGGTCGCGTGCTCGCAGTCGATACCACCGAGATGGTGTTCCGCACGTTCAAGTTGCGCGTCGACCCGAACAATCCCGTGACGTACGCCAACCGCGATCGCATCCAGGTCAAGGACCTCGAGGGTCTCTGCGGCCCGCAAATGTCGCACTAGACGGCCGTCTCCGCGGCGCCTGATTTAGGCTGGCGACGTGCCGACAACCCCCCGCCACGTCGCCGTTGTCGGTGCCGGTTTCTCCGGAGCCGTGATGGCGCGCGAGTTGGCCGAGGCGGGCCATCGGGTCGACGTCTTCGACTCGCGCGCGCACGTCGCGGGCAACTGCCACACAGAACGCCAGGACGGCGACGTGATGGTTCACGTGTACGGCCCGCATATTTTCCACACCGCACACGAGCACGTGTGGCAGTACATCAACCGGTTCGGCGAGATGATGCCCTACAACCACCGCGTCAAGGCGACGTCGAAGGGGCGCGTGTACTCGCTGCCCGTCAACCTTCTCACCATCAACCAGTTCTTCGGCACGACGTTGACGCCGAACGAAGCCGAGGCATTCATTGCATCGAAGGCCGATACTTCGATCACCTCGCCGGCAACGTTCCGCGAGCAGGGTCTGCGCTTCGTCGGGCCCGAACTGTACGGGGCGTTCTTCGACGGCTACACGCGCAAGCAGTGGGGAGTCGACCCCGACGAACTGCCGGCGTCGATCCTTGCCCGACTGCCCGTGCGGTTCAACTACGAAGACTCGTACTTCAACCACCCGTACCAGGCGATTCCGCGCCACGGCTACACGCCGATCGTCGCGAACATCCTCGACCACCCATCGATATCGGTCTCGCTCGGCGTGTCGAAGAGCCGGGCCGAACTCGCAGGGTTCGACCATGTCGTGTGGAGCGGTCCAATCGACGCGTACTTCGGGTTCGAACACGGCCGGCTGGGCTACCGAACGCTCGACTTCGAACGCAGCGTCCACGACGGTGACTTCCAGGGTTGTCCGGTCATGAACTACTGCGACGCCGATGTTCCCTATACGCGCATCACCGAACACAAGCACTTTGCGCCGTGGGAATCGCACGATCGCACGGTGACGTACCACGAGTACAGCAGGCTGTGCGGACCTGACGACGTTCCCTACTATCCGATTCGCCTCGTCGCTGAAAAGGATCAATTGCGCCGTTACGTGGACATGGTGTCGGCACTGGCGAACGTCACCTTTGTCGGCCGTCTCGGCACGTATCGTTACCTCGACATGGACGTCACGATTCACGAAGCCCTCGGCGCGGCGCGCGCGCTTCTCGATTCGTGGGATGCGGGTCGTGCACCCGCACCGTTCTCGGTGGACCCGCTGTGACCTGGAATCCTCCGTTTCCCGAATCGCACCTGCTGCAGCGCATCCTTCCCGCGACCCCCGACGTTCTCGAGCCGCCGCTGTACGTGCGTCCAGGCGACGACGGTGAATCATTCGACACCTACTTCGGTGTCTTTCACGCCGCTCGTTGGCGTCGCAAGACCTCGGTCGGCCGTTTGCACGTCGCGGTCGAACTCGACGGACCGGGAGACGTCGAAGTCGTCGCCGTCAAGCGTCTCGGTGAAAAGGTGGTCGAGTCCGCGCGTGCCTCGGGCACCGGCTCGGTGACCATTCGACTCGTCGACCTCGCCGATACCAACATCGACACGTATTACGTGCGCGTTCGAGGGGCGCGACTCGTTCGGGGCGGTTGGTACGCCGAAAATGCCCCGCTGCGCGAGGTCAGGTTGAACGCATGCATCACCACGTTCAACCGGCAGCCCTACGTACTCGCAAATGTCGAACGTATGCGGCGCATGGTTCGCGACATTCCTTCGGTCGCCGAGTCGTTCCGCACGACCATCGTCGACAATGGACGCAACCTCGAGGTCCCTCCGGGCGAGGGTCTCGCGGTGCGCGTGATACCGAACCCGAACCTCGGCGGCGCCGGCGGTTTCGCCCGCGGTCTCATGCACGCACGGCACGATGGCTGGACGACCCACGTGTTGTTCATGGACGACGACATCTCGATGGAAGCCGAGTCGGTGGTGCGCAC
>CAYFNP010000133.1:0-4966 GCA_964344425.1 uncultured Bifidobacterium sp.
GCGACTTCGCTGCGTCGACTCGTGTGGCGGTGGAGCGCGCGTCGTCGTCGGTCCGACGCACGATTGCGTTCAGACGGGGGTTGGTCTCGTCGATACGACGAAGGTGCGACTCAACAATCTCGCTGACGGACGCTTCGCCCTTTGCGACGAGTCGGGCCGTCGCTGCGCCGTCCAATTCACAGAGTTCCACCGACCCCCCATTCGCGGTTCTTCCGTCAGGTGGACGGTAGCGGGATTTACGCCGACAGCAGAGGGAAAACGGTGTCAGCGAACCGCGTGCACTCGGACAAATGCGGATATCCGGAGAGAATGAAATTCTCAATTCCCATTTCGCGGTAACGGTTGATCTTGTCGGCGACCTGTCGCGGTGTTCCGACGATCGCCGCGCCGCAGCCGCTGCGCGCCCGGCCGATCCCCGTCCACAGATGTGGTTCGACGAATCCGTCGCCGGCCGACGACTCGCGCAGTTCGGCCTGGCGCCGGACACCCGCACTGGCCGAGTCGAGCGAGCGTGCCCTAATGCGCGCTCCTTCTTCTTCGTCGACCGCGGCGATGAGATGGTTCGCGGCTGCGATCGCTTCGTCTTCGGTGTCACGGACGACGACGTGACAGCGGTAGCCGAAGCGGAGGGTGCGCCCGTGTGACGCCGCCCGGCGTCGCATGTCGTCGATGATCGACGAGATTCCCGCTTCGGTGTCGGGCCACATCAAATAGACGTCGGCTCCGGCCGCCGCCACGTCGCGCGCCTCGTTGCTGAGCCCACCGAAGTAGAACGCCGGGTCGACGGGATTCTCCGCGCAGATGCGCGGCGGGTCGAGGTGGACCGAATAGAACTCTCCGTCGTGGTCGAAGCGTTCACCGCGCATCAGCGTGCGGACGACCGTCATCACCTCGAGGGTGCGGCGGTAACGCGCGGGTCCGTCCAGCGTCTCGCCGGGCATCTCTGAAGAGATGATGTTGATGGTGAGCCGTCCGCCGAGCGTGCGGTTCAGGGTCGACAACTGTCGCGCGAGTTGGGGCGGCCAGGTTTCTCCGCAGCGCACGGCGACGAGCAGCCGCATTCGCGACGTGAGTGGTGCGATGGAGGACGCGAACGACGTGGTGTCGATTCCGAGGTCGTAACCCGACGGCAGAAGAATGTTGTCGAAACCGACGCGCTCGGCCTCGAGAACGATGTCCCTGCAGTGTTCCCAACTGCTGCGCAACTCGGGTCGCGGAACGCCCAGTTGTTCGTAGTCGTCGTCGCACAGCGCGCCGAACCACGCGAACTCTGCGGGCGAGCGGTGACTCACGGAAGCGGTGCCCCGTCGCTGGCCTGGACGATGCGGTAGACATCGGTGCGGTTCAGCGACACACGCGTTGCGTTCGCCAGATCAACGAGGCGTTCGGGTTGTTGCGTACCGACCAGCGCAACGGCGTCGGCAGGATGCGCCAGAACGAACGCCACTGCCACGGCTGCGCGTGACGCGTTCTCGCGGGACGCAAGTTCGTCGAGCACCGACAACAACTCTGGCCGTACCCCTTGACCCGTTGCGATACGGCCGCCGGCAAGCGGACTCCACGCGAGAGGGGTGAGGCCGTCCTCGATGCACATGTCGAGGGTTCCGTCGCGCATCGGGGACAGTGCGACGCACGAGAACTCGGGCTGGGTCGACACGAGCGGTTCCTCGACAAACGCAGCGAGCGCACGCGTTTGTGCGGGTGTGTGGTTCGAGACGCCGAAGTTCGACACAAGACCGCGGTCGCGCAGCGAGGCAAACGCGATCGCCACTTCTTCGGGGTGGGTGAAGTGGTCGGGTCGATGGATCTGGAACAGATCGACGTCGTCGACGCCCATGCGCCGCAGTGACGCCTCGCACGCAGAGATGAGGTATTCCCCCGACGAGTCATAGGGAACGCCGGGGATGATGCCGGCTTTCGTGGCCAACGTCATTCGACTGCGCAGCGAAGGGTTGCGCGTCAGCACGCGGCCCAGTGCTTCTTCGCACGCACCGAACCCGGTGCCGTTCCAGTCGAGGCCGTACACGTCGGCATTGTCGACAAGGGTCATGCCGAGGTCGATCGCCGTCGACACCAGACGCTCGTTGTCGGTATCGGACGTTCCCGTGAGCCGCCAACAGCCGAAACCGATCGGCCCCACCTCGACGTCGTCGCCGAGTCGCCGCGGTTCACCCGACACGAGGTTTTCGTCCATCGCTTCAGAGTAGTCACACCGGTGAACATCGCGATTCGGGGTCACATAGGCTCGGCGACGTGAGTGAAGTGCGCATCGGTGTCATCGGCACGGGAATGATGGGTTGCGAGCACCTGCGCAATCTTCTGCCGATGACCGACGTCCGCGTGACGGCCGTGTCCGACCCGAACGACGAACCACTCGGCTGGGCCCGACTCACGATGGGCGGGCAATGGGAGTCGGTGACGGCTTTTCGTGATCACCGCGACCTTCTCGCGGCAGGTCTTGTCGACGCACTTGTCATTGCGTCGCCGAACCACACGCACAAGGCGATCCTCGACGACGTGTTGGCCACCGACGTGCCCGTGCTCGTCGAAAAACCGATGTGCACCACCGTCGACGACTGCCGCACCATCGTCGATGCCGCGGCGCGCAGGCGGGCGGTCACCTGGGTCGGTCTCGAATACCGCTACATGGCGCCCGTCGCCAAGGTGATCGACGTGGTGCGTTCGGGCGTGCTGGGTACGACGCGCATGGTCGCCATTCGCGAGCACCGCTTTCCGTTCCTCGTCAAGGTCGACAACTGGAACCGTTTTTCACGCAACACCGGCGGCACGTTGGTCGAGAAGTGCTGTCACTTCTTCGATCTCATGAACCTTGTCGTCGACTCGCGCCCGTCGCGGGTTTTTGCGTCGGGTGGCCAGGACGTGAACCATCTCGACGAGGTGTACGACGGCGAACGGTCCGACATTCTCGACAACGCCTACGTTGTCGTCGACTACGAGAACGGCGTTCGGGCAATGCTCGACCTCAGCATGTTCGCCGAGGCCGGTCGCAACGAACAGGAAATCGTCGTTGTCGGTGACGCAGGCAAGGCCGAGGCTGCCGTGCCCGGCGACGGACACGTCCATGTCGGTCGGCGTTCCGACCGCAGCGTCGAGTCGCTGCCCGTCACCATCGCCGACGACGTTGCACACGTCGGATTCCACCACGGGGCGAGCTTCGTCGAGTTGCGTCGTTTCCTCGCCGCGGTGAGGGGCGAAGGTCCGGTCGAGGTCGATGCGACCGCGGGTCTTTGGTCAGTCGTCGTCGGTGCGGCCGCACACCGTTCGATCGACGAACGTCGCGCAGTCGACATAGCGGAGTACGGGCTGTGAGAAGAGATTGCCCCGAGCCGGTTCGTCGCGCGGTGATGCGCCAGGACTGGCGCGACCTCACCTATCTGCACTGGCGTTACGACCCGAGCATCGTGCAGCGCCTGTTGCCGAAGGGGTCGGAAGTCGACACCTTCGACGGTTCGGCCTGGGTCGGGTTGATTCCTTTTTCGATGCGTCGCATCGGTCTGTCGCACGGCCCCGCGGTTCCGTATTTCGGTTCGTTCGCCGAAGTGAACGTGCGCACCTACGTGCGCGCGCACGACAAGCCGGGAGTCTGGTTCTTTTCGCTCGACGTCGATCGCTTGATCCCCGCCGTCGTGGCGCGCACCACCTACCGACTTCCGTACTGCTGGGGCGACACGTCGCACGTTCGGCTCGGCAACCGCACCGAGACGGTGATCCGCCGGCGCTGGCCCGACCGCGTTGACGAATCGACGATCATCATCGAAGCGGGTGGACCGCGCGTTGCCGACGAACTCGACAACTTTCTCAGCGCGCGCTGGGGCCTTTACTCGTCGACGCGCAAGGGCCTGCGATACGCACCGGTCGACCATGAACCGTGGCCGTTGCGCGATGCCCGGCTGATTCGCCTCGACGACCATCTGGTTGCGGCCGCCGGCCTACCCACACCCGTCGGAGAACCGCACGTGATGTTCTCCGACGGTGTGCACGTACGCATCGGCCTGCCGCACGCGGTGCGACGAGCCTGACTGACAAGAAAAGCGGTTCCGGTGGGCGACCTAGTGTTGCGACATGCTTCATCCGTTCGACGACTTTCCGGTTCACCAGAGCTCTGCGCCGCTGCTGCACGTGGCAAGCGACGCCCCGGGTGTCTACGACCGCTACTTCTACAACGGCCATGATGCCAAGGGCGACTTGTTCTTCGCCGTTGCGTTCGGTGTCTACCCGAACAAGCAGGTGATGGATGCGGCGTTCTGCGTGTCGATCGATGGCGTGCAGCACAGCGTGCGCGCAAGTCGGCTGTGCGACCGCGACCGCACGAACCTCGAGGTCGGCGCGATCCGCATCGACGTTGTTCGACCGATGCTCGAACACCGCATCGTCGTCGACAACCGTTTCGGCGTGTCGGCGGACATCACGTGGCGCGCAACGTCGGCGCTGCTCGAGGAACCACTGTTCAAGCATCTCGAGAACGGCCGCCCGCAGATGGACTACACGCGGATGACGCAGTTCGGCGAGTGGACCGGCTGGATCGAGATCGACGGCAATCGCATCGAGCTCGGCGACGGTGGTCGCATCATCGGCTGCCGTGATCGCTCGTGGGGGGTGCGCAATTCGTCAAAGGCGTTCGTTGGGCCGAAGAAGCCGCCGC
Organism: uncultured Bifidobacterium sp.; assembly: GCA_964344425.1. GTDB lineage: Bacteria > Actinomycetota > Acidimicrobiia > Acidimicrobiales > Ilumatobacteraceae > F1-20-MAGs119. Next base: position 4,664 of record CAYFNP010000133.1, read on the forward strand.
AGTTCGCCTGGTTCTGGGCGCCGACCGCATTTGACGACCTGTACACGCACGCGGCGGTGAACGAATACGCAACGGGCAGGTCGTGGCACCGCAGTGGTGCAGTCACGGCCCGGGTGGCGCATGCAACGACGTCGACCGATTCGGTTCTCGACGAGAAGAAAGTTGATCGTTGCACGGGTGTCGGTTTCGTGCCGGTGTGGGAGCCGGGGACGCGTTGGATCAAGTCGGCAACCGTCACGCTGGAACGATGGCGCGCCGAGCCGTTGGTTCTCACCTACACCCCGTTGTCGCGATTTTTCATGC
>CAYFNP010000134.1:0-4903 GCA_964344425.1 uncultured Bifidobacterium sp.
CATGGTTCGGCGGGCTTGCACTGCTCGCGTTCATTGCGCCCCTGCGCGAGACACCAACGGTTGCCTGGTTCTCGCACCGTGCGGTGGTGCTGTTGCCCGCCGCTGTCGTGGCCGGGCTCGCACAGGCTTTGCTCGTTCTCGACGAACCCGGTGATGTCACGCGCATCGACTACGGCAAGGTATTGATTGCGAAGGCCGCTCTGGTCGGCGTGATGCTGCTCGCCGCTGCCGTGGTGCGCCGACGGTTTCTCGTGTCGGGTGTCGAGCGATTGCGGTCGGCCATCGTTGCCGAGGTTGTTGCCGGTCTGCTGGTTCTCGGTGTCACATCGGGGCTGGTGATCGAAACCCCGCGCAGTACTGCCTCGGCTGCGCCGTTCGCGACGACGCTGGTGCAGGGCGAGACGCTGGTGAACGTCACCGTGTCGCCCGCCCGCGTTGGCTCAGTCGAAATCCACGTCATCGTCACGCGTCCGGGTGGTTCGCTGGATCCCATCGCATCGGCGCGCGTACGGCTGTCTTTGGCGGAACGCGACGTGCCGCCGATCGCGGTGCAGCCGTCGAGCGTCGGACCGAATCACTTCGTGGCTGCGACTCAGATTCCCTACGCGGGGGACTGGAAGCTCGATGTGATCCTGGTCGATTCCGATGCACGCGAGTCGCTGTACACGACCGACTTGTCGATCAGGCCGTGATGCGCGTGACGACGAGATGGTGCGACATTCCGGTTGCTTCGTCGATGAACGCATCACCGACGACCGCGAAGCCGTTGCGTTCATAGAACGCAAGTGCCGAGTCGCGGGCACGCGCCCACACGTTGCTCGCACCACCACGTCGTGCGTGTTCGACACCCGCGGCAAGGAGCACCGCACCCACACCTTTGCTCTGCAGGGTCTTGTCGACTGCCATACCGCGCAGCTGCACCGCCGCGACGTCGGGTTCCGGCGGGAAGGGTCGGGTGAGCCAGCTGGACGTGGCGACGATCCGTCCCGCGGCATCTCGTGCGACGAGATGGGTCGTGATGTCGAGGTCGTCCTCGGGATAGCGCGGATCCTGTGACGGAGTGCCGTCGCGCAGCACCGACATGCGCAGCGGAAGGATCTCGGTCGTTTCGGCGGTACCGATGCGAAGCGAATGCGGATCGACTGGTTTCATTGCGGCTCCGACGCTAACGCGACGACAGATCCGCGAGTCGCACCACGTCGTCGGCAACGCGCTGCGCTTCGACCGGGTCGTGGGTGACGACCACCGCCGTCGTACCCGCGGCCACGATCACCCGGCGTAGTTCGTCGGCAAGCGGGTAGCGCAGGTCGTGGTCGAGACCGGACAACGGTTCGTCGAGCAGCAGCACGCGCGGGGCGGTGGCAAGCGACCGTGCGACGGCGACACGCGCGGCCTCGCCCCCCGACAGCGTCGACACGTCGCGATTCTCATAACCGGACAGCCCGACGAGGCCAAGGAGGTCGCCTACGCGCGCGGTTCTGGCCGATGCGACCACGCCGGCGATGCGCAGTCCGTAGCCGATGTTGCCGGCCACGTCGAGATGCGGAAACAGTTGGTTGTTCTGGAACACCATGCCGACCCCACGCTTGTGAGTTGGTGTGTCAGTGACGTCGGTGCCGTCGATACGCACGAACCCCCGCGATGGACGCACGAGACCCGCGACGACGCGCAACAGCGTCGACTTTCCCGAACCGCTTGGACCGAGGACCGCGACGATGCGACCAACATCGACCTGCAGCGACACGCGGTCGAGAACCGTGCGCTCGCCGAACGCGACGCTGACTTCGTCGACGACGAGGCCGTGTTCGGGTGCGCTCATGTCGGACGTCCTGCCGCTGCAAGGTCGACGAACCACACGAGTGCGACGCACGCGACACCGAGAACGGTCGCAGTGGCGAACGATTGGGCAACCATCACGTCGCCGGGGCGACCGAGCAGCCGCCCGACCGCCATGGTCAGGGTTTCGCCACCGCGTCGTGAGAGAAGGCTCGAGGCGCCGAACTCGCCGAGGGACACGAGTGCGGCGAGCGTGGTCGCCGAGGCGAGCGGGCGGCGCAGCAATGCGAGGTCAACGGTTCCGAATGCGCGCAAGGGCGAGGCACCGAGAGTTTCCGCCGCCGAACGAAGGTCGGCCGGTATGCGACGCATCGATTCGACGATCGACCGTGACACAAGCGGCAACGCGACGACGGCGTGCGCGACTGCAAGAAGCCACCACGAACCACGCCAGTCGACGGGAGCCCGGCGGAACGTGAGGATGAAACCGAGACCGACGACGACCGCCGAGACGATCACGGGCAGGATCTCGCATGTGACCGCGACGGCGCGGGTACCGCGCGACTCGGCGTGCACCCGCGCGATTGCAACGGCCAGTCCTACCATGACCGCGATGGCTGCCGCGACGACCGCGACCGACAACGACGCGACGAGAGCCGAGGGAACATCGGCCGACTGGGCCGAGCCGTCGAAGGCGCCACGCCATCCTGCGAGAGAGAAGCGTCCGCCGACACGCACGGAATTGATGGCCAGGCCGACCAGCGGCACGGCGAAGACAACCGCGACGACGAGAGCGCCGATGCCGACGGTCGTACGCGCGACACGCGTCAGCGAACGCACGTGTACCGGGACAACCGGTGTCGACGCGACGGTCGCCCCCCGTGACGTGAGCGCAAGGACCGCACCAACCATGACGATCTGGGCAACAGCGAGAACCGCGGCGGTTCGCATGTCCCCGGCCAGAACGGCGAGACGGTAGATCTCGGTTTCAACGGTCGGTCGCATGGGACCCGCGAGAACCCGCGCGGCACCGTAGGTGGAGAAGCAGTACATGAACACGAGTCCCGCGGCCGCGAGCACGCTGCCGCGCAGCATCGGCCAGGACACCGTGATCAGGCGTTTCGTCGGGCCGGCGCCGAGCGTCGCGGCGGCTTCGTCGAATGAATGCGGCTGGGATTCGATGCGCACGCCGACGATGCGCACGACGACCGCGACGTTCAGGAACACGTGCGCGATGATCAGTGGAAGCACACCGGTGCGCCACTCACCGGGCAGTACTGCACGGAACGCAAGACCGACCACCAGTGTCGGCAGGACGAAAGGAACGAGCGTGAGGGCGCGAATCATTCGACGTCCGGCGAATTCGTGACGTGACAGCAACCAAGCGACGGGGGTGCCCACAATCAACGTGACGACGGTGCTGACGAACGCCTGCCAGGTCGTGAACCACAGCGTCGAGCGCACGCCCGCGTTCCCGAACATCGCGGCCGGGTCGAGGCCCTTGCGAAGTGCCGAGACGGTCGGCCAAAGCACGAACGTGCCGACGAAGACGACGGGCAGTACGAGCGCCGCCCGTGCCATGCGCGCCAACGCGGCGTCGTTCGTTGCCCGGTGTGTCATCCGAGAGTGGACGCCTTCCACGACTCCAGCCACGCTGTGCGGTTCTTTTCGATCGATGCCGGGTCGATCGACAGCGGATCGTCCGGCGTCGCCGCGAAGTCGGTGAACACCTTCGGCAGTTCGACCTTCGTGTTCGCTGGGTTGACGAAGAGCGTCAGCGGCAGGTCGGCCTGGAATTCGGGCCCCGACAAGAAGTCGACGAGCAGTCCTGCGGCGCGCGGATACTTCGTTCCGCGCAGTACGCCGGCGAACTCGACCTGACGGAAGCAGGTCGCTTCGATGACACCGGTCGGCGGTTCGTCGACCGGAGGATCGGAGTACACCACTTCGGCGGGCGGGCTTGATGCGTAGCTGACGACGAGGGGCCGATCACCCTTGCCGCTCGAGCCCGAGAACTCGACCGTGTAGGCCTCGGTCCATCCGTCGACGATCTTCACGTCGTTGTCGCGCAGCGACGACCAGAAGTCCCGCCAACTGTTCTCACCGAATTGTGCGATCGTCGCGAGAAGGAACGCGAGTCCGGGCGACGACGTGTTCGGGTTCTGCACGACGAGTAACCCCTTGTAGTCGGGCTTGATCAGGTCGGCAAGCGTCGCGGGCGGAGCGAGGCCCTTGTCGTCGAACCACTTCTTGTCGTAGTTCACACAGACGTCTCCGGTGTCGACCGGGGTCATCAGATCGTCGCTGACCAACTTGCGCGCGGCGGGGTCGAGGTCGTCGGCGTGCGTCGAGACGTGCGCAACGAACACCCCGCCGTCGATGGCGCGCGAAGCGAGTGTGTTGTCGACTCCCCACAGAACGTCACCCTCGGGATTGCCGGCAGTCAACACGGCCTTCGCGACAAGTTCCCCGGCGTCGCCACTGGTCACCACTTCGACATTGATGCCGGTCTCTGCGGTGAACGTGTCGAAGATTCCCTCGGAGGGGGTGAACGAGTCGTACGCGAGCAAAGTCAACTTGTCCGGCGTGGACTCGCTGTCGTTCCCGTCGTCGTTTCCACACGCGGCGACAATCGTCAGCAATGCAGTTGCTCCGACGAGGAGTTTCACTTTCATGGGTGTTCTCCGTATGCAGTTGGTTGAACAACGATCAGTGCGCCGTGGTCGATGTTGATCACGGCACTGTCGCCGAGCATCTCGTTGCTGACGCCGCGGCTGGTCCACGGGTGCAGCAATTCGCCCGACAGGTTCCAGCGCAGGCCCGTGGTGCTGATACCGGTGGCGGTTCCGTTCATGGCGTGGAGGGCCAAAAGGTGCGATCCGCGACGTGGAACTGCTTTGCTGACGGGGCCGTGCAGAACGGTGACGTGGGCGGTGTCGATGACGGCCTCGATCGCAACGTGAGCAAGATCGGGGTTCGCGAGAGAAGTGATCACACTGTGTGCGTGGTCCAGACGCCCGCCGCCCGGACTGAGCACGACGATTGCGTCGACACCCGCATCGACCGCGTGGCGCAGTGCGAGCTCGGTGTCGGTGTGGTCCTTGTCGACCGGTGCAGCGACGACGCG
>CAYFNP010000135.1:0-4852 GCA_964344425.1 uncultured Bifidobacterium sp.
GCCAAGGACCGACTCGCTTCGATGTGGGACGTGTTCGTCATGGTCGACAACGGAGTGCGCTGCGTCAGCGACGAACCGTGGGTCACCGCCGCCGAGACCGCCGAGTGTTCGCTTGCCCATTCGGCGATCGGCGACCTCGACACAGCCGTGCGCCTGCTCGACTGGACACGACCGCACCGTTGCGATGACGGCGCGTACCTGACGGGGCTCGTCTACCCCGACCGCATCGCATTCCCCGCCGACGAACGCACGGCCTACACGGGTGCAGCCATCATCCTCGCGGCCGACGCGGTGTCGGGCGCTTCACCGGGTTCACGCGTCTTTCGCCACGGCTTTCTCGACCGCTGACGCTCTGCGTCAGGGCCGGGCCGTGTCACGCCACCCGACGAAGCACCCGCAGACTTCCCGTCACCGACACTTCTTCGAAGCGTTTGCTCGCAAGCGCCGGCAGGTAGATGTCCTCGTAGGGCGGCCGACCCCCGTCCGACGGATCGGGAAACACGTCGTGAATCGCCAACAACCCACCCGGTGCAACGTGCGGTGTCCATCCGGCGTAGTCGGCGCGTGCCGGTTCGACTCCGTGACCACCGTCGATGAAGAGAAACGAAATCGGCGTCCGCCATTTCGCGGCAACGAGCGGAGATTCGCCAACGACGGCAACGACCACGTCATCGAGACCAGCCCCGCTGATGGTGGACCGAAAATGCGGAAGCGTGTCGATGCGACCCGTCGCGGGGTCGACGAGCGAGGCGTCGTGCCACTCCCATCCGGGTTGGTTCTCCTCGCTTCCGCGGTGGTGGTCGACGGCGAACACGACGGAGTCGAGTTCGCGGGCGGCCGCACCCAGCCACACGGTCGAGCGTCCGCAGTACGAACCGATTTCGACGATGGGAAACGATGCGGCAAGAGGCCCGGTCGACAGTGCGGCCGCGTACAACGCGTCACCTTCGTCCTCGGGCATGAACCCCGTCGCAGCGAGCGCGCTGCGACGGAGACGGGGATCGATCACCAACCGTCCCAGTGGATGATCGAGTCGGCCGACGGACGCGCCGCGGGCTTGAAGTCGGTGCCCTTCGTGTACGCGAGCGGCGAGAGGCACACCTGCTGCACGGTTTCGAACGGGATACCAAGGATGTCGGCAACCTGCTGTTCCATCATCAGGTGAACGGTGGTCCACGCGGTGCCGAGACCGCGGGCGCGCGCCGCAAGCATGAACGACCACATGCCCGGGAGGATGTTGCCGAGCATCGATGCCGACATCATCGCTGGCGCGCCGTCGAGGCGCGCACCTTGCGTGCATCCGATGACGAGAACCGGCGCATCGCCCATGTGCTCGCCGAGGAAGTCGGCCGACGTCGCCGAGCGCTGCTGTTGCGCGTTCGACGCTGCGTCGCCCTTGTCGATTGAACCGATGTACACGCCGTCCATCGACTTGTACATGTCGTAGCAGGCCTTGTAGACGTCGCCGACCGCCTTGCGCTTTGCGGCGTCTCGCACGATGACGAAGCTCATCGTCATCATGTTGCTGCCCGAAGGGGACTGCATTGCGGCCGCGACGCACTCGCGCACGACGTCGTCGGGTACGGGCTTCGCAAAGTCGAGCCGCTTGCGAACGGCGCGGGTGGTGGTGAGAAGTTCGTCGGGATTGAGAGAGAGAAGTGTCACGGGGGCGATGGTATCCCTGCGACGCGTTGTCCGTCGCACGTTGCCGTTGACGTCGTGTCCTGCCAACATAAGGGCCAATGAAGACGGCACTGGAAAGCCTCATCGACCTTCTCGACCTCGAACCCATCGAGGTCAACGTCTTCCGGGGCAAGTCGCCCGACGAGAACCGCCAGCGCGTGTTCGGCGGTCAGGTCGCCGGCCAGGCCCTCGTCGCCGCGGCACGGACGGTCGAGGCCGACCGTCACGTGCATTCGCTGCACGCCTACTTCCTGCGACCGGGCGACCCGTGGGTGCCCATCCTCTACAACGTCGATCGCATTCGCGACGGGCGCAGTTTCACCACCCGTCGTGTCGTTGCAATCCAGCACGGCGAGGTCATCTTCAACCTGCAGGCTTCGTTCCACACCGTCGAATCCGGGCCCGATCATCAAATCAACGGACCCGCGAATCTCGCCGACCCCGAGACGCTGCCCGACTTCAAAGAGCGGATGGCTCCGTACAAGCACCTCATCGGCGAGTGGTACGACAGGCCGCGTCCGATCGACCTGCGCTACGTCGATGCCGATCCGTTCTCGCGCGAGGGCACCCCGACACTCGGCCAGCGCGTGTGGATGCGCGCCGACGGCCGACTGCCCGACGATCCCGTGCTGCACACCTGCATCGCCACGTACGCCAGCGACTTCACACTGCTCGACACGACCCTTCTTCCCCACGGTCTGTCGTGGAACTCGAAGGGCGTCCAAATGGCCAGCCTCGACCACGCGATGTGGTTCCACCGCCCGTTCCGTGCCGATGAATGGATGCTGTACGACCAGTACTCGATCTCCACGTCGAACGCCCGCGGTCTCGCCGGCGGGTCGATCTACACGCTCGACGGCCAGCTCGCGATCACCGTCGTTCAAGAGGGCCTCACCCGCGTCAACCGCGATGCCTGACCGCGCAGTAAGTCGCACGGTTCTCGCAGTCTTCCTCTGTGCCTACACGCTCATCGCATCGTCGGGTGTCGCCGCGTCGTCATCGGCGACGTATCGATTGACCAAGGTGACGTCGGTCGACAGACCCACCGACGTCACGTCCCGCACGGGGGACACCGGTCTCTACATCAGCGAACAGGACGGAACCGTTCTGCGCTTCGACACGACGTCCGGCAAAAAGACGCGCGTTCTCGACATCAGCGAGCTCACCGAGGCGTCGGGTGAGCGCGGTCTCCTCGGCCTCGCCTTCCATCCGAACGGACGTTTCCTCTACGCCAACTACACCGACTCCAATGGTGACACCGTCGTTGCGCGCTATCCGATGCGTCGCAACACCGCCGTCACCTCCGGCCGCAGAGTTCTCTTCACCCTCGACCAGCCCTACGCGAACCACAACGGCGGCGGACTTGCGTTCGGCCCCGGGGGTCGCCTCTACATCGGCACGGGTGACGGAGGCTCGCGCGACGATCCGCAACGCCGTGCCCTCGACCGCACGTCGTACCTCGGCAAGATCATCAGCATCGATCCCCTCGCCAACGGCCCGAAGACCGCCGCCCCGCGCATCTGGTCGATCGGCCTGCGCAACCCGTGGCGCTTCGAGTTCGATTCCGAGATGAACCTGTGGGTCGCCGACGTCGGCCAGGACAAGTGGGAGGAAGTCGACGTTGCGTGGGCAAAGGATGGGTCCGGACGCGGCGCAAACTTCGGGTGGAGCGCCTACGAGGGGAACGCTCGCTACAACACCGATCAATCCGTCACCAATCACCGGGCACCTGCGTACGTGTACGCACACGGTGACGACGGGTGTTCGATCTCCGGTGGTACGCGGGTGCGTTCGGCCAACCTGCCGTCGTTGCGCGACTGGTACGTCTTTGGCGACTACTGCAGCGGTCACATGACGGCGCTCAAGGTCGTCGGGAACAAGACCGTGTCGGTCGTCCGACTGCTCGACAACGCCGGGTCGGTGACGGCGGTTCGCAGCATGGTCAACGGCGACGTCTACGCGCTCAACCTTGACGGCGATGTCAGCCGACTTGTTGCAGTACCGTAACGAACATTCGTCTCGGCCGTCTCTTCCCCCTCACCGTCGCCGTTGGCCTCGCCTTTGGGCTGACCGCCGCGCGGCCCGTCGCGTCGTCGGCCGAAGCCGGTTCGCGCATCGCGCTGGTCAAGGTGACGGCAGCACGGATACCCGTCGACATCGCAACACGCGAAGGTGACCCGGGGCTCTATATCGCCGAACAGAACGGAGTCGTCGTACGTGTCGACCCCACGACCAAGGCGCGCACCACGGCATTGAATCTCACGAAGTTCACACACGTCGATGCGGAACGCGGACTGCTCGGCCTCATCTTCCATCCCGACGGTGAATACCTCTACGTCAACTACACGGATTCGAAGTTCGGCACGGTTGTGGCGCGCTACGAAATGCGCGCCGACAACACCGCTGACCCCGCCACACGGACCGTCCTTCTCTACCTTCCGCGCACGCGGCCGTCGGTCCACAACGGCGGAGGCTTCGACTTCGGTCCCGGTGGACGCCTGTACGTCAGCACCGGCGACAGCGGTTTCGGCAACGACCCTGCACGTCTCGCCCTCGACCCAACCTCGTTCTTCGGAAAGATCCTGAGCATCGATCCTCTCGCGCGCGACGCGAAGTCCGCTTCGCCACGCGTGTGGTCGCTCGGCCTGCGCAATCCCTGGCGATTCGAATTCGACGACGACATGAACCTGTGGGTCCCCGACGTCGGCCAGCAGAGGTGGGAAGAGGTCAACGTCGTCTGGGCAAAGGACGGCTCGGGGCGCGGAACCAACTTCGGCTGGAGCGCGTACGAGGGACTCGCGCGGAACAACAAGGATCAGAACGCCGCCGACAGCCACAAACCCGTGTACGTGTACCAACACGGAGAAAACGGGTGCGCCGTCATCGGCGGCACTCGCGCTCGCGATGAATCACTTCCGACGCTTCGGGGATGGTACGTCTTTGGCGACTACTGCACCGGACGTGTGAGCGCGATGAAGGTGGAAGACCAGAAGATGCAGAAACTCCGCGTCATCGCCAAGGGCGCGGGGCTCATCACAGCCGTCCGCACCGTTGCATCGGGTGAGATCTACGTGCTGTCCCTCGGCGGCGGCGTCCGCGCTTTGCGCAGCGTCGGCTAGCGGCTAGCGCCTCGCGACGTACCCACGGGGCGCTCGGCTAACGCCTCGCG
>CAYFNP010000136.1:0-4728 GCA_964344425.1 uncultured Bifidobacterium sp.
AGAACCTTTTCGCGGTACTCGCGCGCCTCGTTCACCATGTCGCGACCCTGTTGCTTTGCCAGTTCGATCTCGGCTTCGGCGTCGGCGGCGGCGTCTTCGCGACGCCGGACCGCCTCGAGCTCGGCTTCCTCGCGCAGACGGGCCGCGTCGCCGGCCGCCTCTTTGACCAGGCGCGTGGCCGACTCTTCGGCACGCAACCGGATCTGGGCGCTTGCCTCGCGGGCCGCGGTCAACACGCGGGCGGCCTCTTCACCCAGGAGAGCGGTGACCACTTCTTCGTCGAGCATGCCGGGGGCCGACATGCCGCGGGTCTGCATCGCCTTCAACTCGTTCTCGAGGAACCTCTCGCGCTCCTGCAGGCGGGCGAGCTCGGCCGACACCATGCGGAGGAAGTCGCGGACCTCGGTCTGCTCGAATCCGCGGCGCCCGACGGTGAACGTCGCGGCACTGACCGCGGCGGGAGACGAAGGATCGGGGCGCGAAAATGAGATCGCCATCGGGGAAATGGTACGCCCCGCCCACGTGCCAAACGTGGAATTAGCTCTTTGGCAGTTCGCCGCCACCGAACTTGCGCAGTGCGGCAAGTGCTTCGTCGAGCGTGTCGACGGGCACGATCTTCGGCGACGACCCGACGGCGCGGCGCGCGGCCTCGATCTCGGCGGCGGTCTGCGACTTGGGAACGAGGAACACCTTGGCGCCCGCACGTTCGACCGCGATCGCCTTTTGTCGCAGGGCACCGATCGCTCCGACCTTTCCGTCTTCGGCGATGGTTCCCGTGGCGGCGACCCGTTGCGAGCCCATCAGGCTTCCCGGTGTCAACTCGTCGAGCAGAGCGAGGGTGAACGCGAGCCCGGCCGATGGACCACCGATCGAGTCGGTCGAGATCTCGACTTCGAAGGGAACCTCGACGGTGCGCGTGTCGGCGGGAACGATGCCGATGATCGCGCGGTTCGCGTCGTCGGGGCTCGGGATCAGGTGGATTTTCTCGGTGCGCTTCGTGGCCTGCGGGTTCGCATTCAGCGTGTGCACGACGACCTCGAGGGTCTCGTCCGCCTTTCGGCCGTCCATCACCTTGATGAGTACGTCGAGCGTGGGAGTTTCGACACCGTCGACCGAGTCGATGACGTCACCGGGTTGAAGACGCTTGCACGCCGAGTCAGGTGTCGGTGCATCGACGCAGATGACCTGCTCGACGACGACCGCGCCGTACTTCAGTTCGACCGGGTAACCGAGCCGCTTCAGTGCGACGAACTCGGCGATCTGCTTCGCACCGACCATCGCCTGGAAACCGAGACGCCGCTGTTCGGTCGGTGATCGATCGCCGAAACGTTGCGAGCGCGTTTCGACGGCCACGTCGTCGTCGACCCAACCGACGAAGCCCTCGAGCGCGGTGAGTTTCGACCCGTAGGCCGTGACGAAGAGGACGTCGTTGTCGGATCGAAACCGCTTCACGTCCGACGCCGATTTGCCGAAATTGAGCCGCGGCCCGACGGCGCTTGCTTCACCCGGCGCGGTTTCCCACCGCTCGATCGACAACGACCCCGCGACGATCACCGCGGCCAGCACGAGCCACGACACCGTCAACAACGGCAGGGCCCACCAGAGACGGCGGGACGATGGTTCTCCCACCGGACGGTCGACTGCTTCGGTTCCGAGTATCGGCGGCGGCAGTACGATTCGATCGTTGTCCGTTCGCGCGGCGAACGGATCGCTTGACCCGATGTTTTCCTCCGACATGACCCCGATGATTGTGGCACTGTCCACGGCCGATGCCACCATGCGCGCGGGCGCAGTGGCGTTGCTCGCAATTGCCGCAATATTCGCCCTCGGACCGCGAGTCGACTGGAACTCCCTTCGTCGGCAACCGCGACGGCTCGTGTACCTGCGCGTCGAACAGCGTGGCGCACGTCCTTACGCACCGGCGTCGGCCCGTCGCAAGCTGCTGGCTGCGGGCGGTCTCGGCGGTGTTGCGGTTGTTGGTGCCGTCGTCATTGCGATCAGCCTCACCCTCATCGCTGCAACGTTGGTCGGCACGATCACCGACCTACTGCGCTGAGGCGCCGGTGGATCTCACCGACGTCACCCGGGCGGCCCACAACGCCGACGTACCGGGGCTCGAGCAGGCCTTCGACGGTGACGATCCGTTCGTGCGTGCCATTGCGTTGGCTGGCCTCCACAAGAACGGTGCGTTGACTCCGCGACACGTCGCGCTCGCCACCACTGATCCCGCACGTCAGGTGCGCCATCGCCTTGCGGAAATCGGCGCAGCGGACGTGCGCGTCGATCTTCTTCGCCTGCTCGACGACGCGGAATTCGCCGTCGCCGAAACCGCCGCATGGGCACTGGGTGAACGTTCGGTGGTCGCCGACGAACAAATGCAGGCACTCATCTTGTCGGCGGCAAGCCACCCCGATGCACTGGTCCGCGAATCGTGCGTCGCAGCACTCGGCTCGATCGGTGACGCCCGCGGTCTGCCCGCAATTCTGCACGCTCTGCGCGACAAGCCTGCCGTGCGCCGTCGCGCTGTCGTCTCGCTCGCGCCATTCGACGGCCCCGAAGTCACTGCGGCGCTGAACGAAGCGTTGTCCGACCGCGACTGGCAGGTGCGCCAGGCCGCCGAGGACCTTCTCGCCGTGGAAAACGCGGGAGGGAACGAACTCCCCGACTCTGACGAAACGGGCGGAGAGTCGTAACCTGACGATTGCAAGGGCGTCACAAGGAGGGGTCCCGTGGACGCATCACTGATCGAGAGAATCAGGCGCGACATGGAGGCGCAGTTCGCGCGCAAGGACGCACCCGAGGGGTTCCCCGCATTCCACGACGTTCCGATCGACAGATACGTGACCGACGAGTTTTGGGAACTCGAGCAGGACCACCTCTGGACGAAGGTCTGGGTCATGGCCGGCCGCGAAGAGGACATTCCGAACCCCGGCGACTACTTCACCTTCGATCACTTGCACGTGCCGATCGTCGTCGTTCGCGGCAACGATGCGAAGATCCGCGCCTTCTACAACACCTGTCAACACCGCGGCGCACCCGTCGTGCGCGAAGCAAAGGGCTGTGCGAACCAACTGCGTTGCCAGTACCACGGTTGGGTCTACAGCATCGACAACGGCGAATTGAAGAGCGTTCCCGACGAACGCGACTTCATCGGTCTGTGCCGCGAGAACAAGAACCTCAAAGCGATCAGCTGCGATTCGTGGCAGGGCTGGATCTGGATCAACCGCGACCCCGAGGCAGCGTCGCTGCACGATTGGTTCGGCGTTCCGTTCCAACAGATGGAGGAACTGGCCGGTCGCGAGCTGCGTGCCGTTGGCCCGCGCGTCATGGACATTCCGTGCAACTGGAAGGTGACCGCCGAGGCGTTTCTCGAGGTGTACCACTTCCGTTTCATCCACGACCGTGGCGGCTGGAGTGCGCTCGACAACCGCGGTGCATCGATGGGTCTCCTGCCCAACGGATGCAGTCGAATGGTCACGCCTTTTTCGAAGAAGGCGTGTGAACTGCGCGGCATGAAGGACTGGACCGACTTCCAGACGTTCAAGGATCCGCGGTTCATCGACATCCCGTCGGTCAACGACATGATCCGCTCGACCAGCACCGCTTTCTCGCTGTTCCCCAACCTCATCTCGCCGGTCGCCGCGTACGGATTTCCATTCATCATGTTCTGGCCGATCGACAAGAGCCACACCCGCCTGATGTGGTCGCACTACGCGCCGAAGGACTGGGAGGGCGACGAGTTGCCGCCGCACTGGCAGCAACGCATGGACGAGTTCGACATGATCATGGACGAGGACAAGTGGAACATGGCCCCGATGCAGCGTTCGCTCGAGTCGCCGGCGATGAACGGGATCGTCGTCAACTACCAAGAGCGCCGCATCTGGCACTTCCACGAGACTGTCGACCGCGTCATCGGCATCGACCGCATTCCCCAGCACATGCGCGTGGCGCAACTTCTCGCGCCTTACGTCGAAAAGGATTGAAAGTCGTTCGGAATTGGCGCAGACTGGAATCGCCCGCACGTTGTGCAACACATTCGGTGGATTCAGGCTGTTCTAGAAAAAGAGTCTGAAATTGTGCTAGGGTGAAACCCAATGGAGTCACCCGTCGGAGTTCCCCAGCCGATCCAGGCGCGAGCCGAATCGACCATCACCGCGGTCATCGATGCGACGATCAAGGCGATCGAGGCCGGCGGTGAAGCCAGCGTGCGCATCGACGACATCCTGAACGAGACGGGAATCTCGAAAGGGTCGCTCTACCACCACTTCGGCGGACGCGAAGGTCTCATCGCCGCCGCGCGCGTGACGCAGTTCAGTCGCTTCGTTGCCGAAGATGCCGAACGGATCCGCGAAACCCTGACAAAGACCAAGACACTTGCCGACTACATCACCGCCACGTCGGCACTCGTCCAGATCGGCAACGAGGCCGAGCGCGATCAGGCACGTTTGAACCGGTTGAACGTCATCGCTAGTTCGTTCGGGCGACCCGACCTTCATGATGCACTCGCCGTACAACAGCACTCGCACACCGAGACGATCGCCGAAGCAGTGCGCTACGGCCAGACGATGGGATGGATCCGCAAGGACATCGACGCGCGTGCTGTCGCCGTCTTCGTTCAGGGCTACAACCTCGCTCGCGTCCTTCTCTCCCTCGACACCGAACCCGTCGACGTCGCCGAATGGGAAAACGTCGTCCGCGTCGCACTCGGTTCGTTCTTTGTAACGAACC
>CAYFNP010000137.1:0-4706 GCA_964344425.1 uncultured Bifidobacterium sp.
CACGATTGGGCCTGCCGATCGTTGCGCACATGGCCTTCAACGCGACGGGCCTCATTCTCGTCGCGACCCGCTGAAGCTGACCCTTGAACGGTCGATTGACCTGACACAATGAAGGTCCATGGACCCCACCGTCACCGAACCCGGTGTCGCTGAAGAACAAGCGGCCGACGACGATCGGACTCCGGTGTCGGGTACCGACATCACGGATCCCGCGCCACGACCCGCGCGAACCTTCCCGTCCCTGCAGCTGTTCTCGTCGATCGTCATCGTCGGCGGGACGATGCTCTTCCTCCTCGCGACGCTTCACCCCGGCCTGATCTTCAAGAACAACACCCCGACCGGCGGTGACATGGGCGCCCATGTGTGGGGACCGGCCTTCCTGCGCGACAACCTGCTCTCGCACTTCCGCCTGACGGGGTGGTCGATGGATTGGTACTCGGGCTTCCCCATGTACCGCTTCTACATGGTCGTTCCCGCGCTCTTCATCGTGCTGCTCGATGTCGTGCTGCCCTACGGAATCGCATTCAAGTTGATCGCCGTCGTCGGCATCATCGCCCTGCCGCTGTGCGCCTGGTTGTTCGGTCGGCTCGCGCGGTTTGCGTATCCGGTTCCGGAACTCTTCGCGCTCGCTGCAACCGTGTTCCTGTACGACGACAGTTTCACCATCTACGGCGGGAACATTGCAAGCACGATGGCCGGCGAGTTTTCGTTCTCCATCGCCCTTGCTTTCGCGGTACTCGGGCTGGGTTTCCTGGCGCGCGGTCTCGATTCCGGGAAGTACCGGTCGACGGCAGCGGTTCTCATCGCACTGTCGGCACTGAGTCACGGCATCGTGCTGATTTTCGTCTTCGGCGGAGCCGCCGTGATGGTTCTGCTTCATGTGGGCAAGCGACGCCTCGTCTTCGGCGTCACCACGGTCGGGGCCGCGGTGCTGCTGTCGGCGTTCTGGGTGTTCCCGTTCCTCACGGCGCACAAGTACATGACCGACATGAAGTACGAGGCGCGACCCAGCGGCGCAGCCGACTCGTTCTGGGACATGTACTTCCCGCACACGCAGTTCTGGGACATTCTCGTCATGTCGCTCGCACTGGTCGGATTCGCCGCGGCAATCCTTCGACGCAAGGTCATCGGCGTCTGGCTGGGCGTGATGATGATCATCCTGTTCATCGGGGTCTACGTGACGCGCGAGAGCCTGCCCGTCATCGGCTTGCTGTGGAATCCACGACTGCTGCCGTTCCTCTATCTCTGCCGTTACTTCCTTGCGATGTTGGGTGTCTGGGCGATCGCGTCCGTTTTCGTGCGGTTGGTCATGGACGAACGCGGCACGGCGGCCGATGCGCCGGCTTCCGTCACCGCCACGAGCCTGGCCCGAAACGCCGTCGCATGGACGGTGGCCATCGGCGTGCTGTGCATCGTCGGTTTCCGCTTCCAGCAACTTCCCGGTGGTTCGATCCTCACCCGCGCCGACGGAACCGCGCAGTACGCATGGGGACCGTTCCGGACCAAGTCGGACAACAAGGCCTTCGTCGATGGCTGGGCTCGCTGGAACTTCGAGGGATATGAAGGAAAGGGTTCGTACGGCGAATACCACGACATCGTGCAGACGATGAAGCGCCTCGGTGAGGACGCGAACCACGGTTGCGGCAGGGCGTTGTGGGAGAACAGCGGTGACCTCAACAAGTACGGCACGACCATGGCGTTGATGCTGTTGCCGTTCTGGACCGACGGATGCATCGGCTCGCAGGAGGGTTTGTTCTTCGAGGCGGCCGGCACGACGCCGTACCACTTCATCTCCGCCGCGGCCATGTCGAAGCAGAGCAGCAACCCTGTTCGCGAACTGCGGTACGACAACAACGACGCGACCAAGGGCACGCACTATCTGCAGGAACTCGGCGTGCGTTATTACATGGCGTTCACCAGCGAGGCGATCACCCAGGCCGCGACAGTTCCCGATCTCACAGAGGTTGCGCGCTCCGGTCCGTGGGTCGTCTACGAGGTCGCCAACAGCGACTGGGTGGTGCCGATGAAGCAACAGCCGGTCGTCGTCAACGAACGCGGTGGCGACCAGCGCGAGCGCTGGCTCGAACTCGGCAGCAGTTGGCTGCAGCACGGTGACGAATGGGCCGCGGTGCCCGTCGACAACGGGCCCGACTCGTGGCAGCGAATCGATGTCGCAGTCGACCTTGACCGTCGGGTCGGCCAACCGGGCGACTCGTCGCGCAACGTCGACATCGTGAAGCCGGTGCAGTCGATCACCAAGGTCGACCTGCCCGAAGTGAAATTGTCGAACGTTCGTCACACGCAGGACTCGGTTTCGTTCTCGGTCGACAAGGTCGGTGTGCCGATTCTCGTGCGCGTCAGTTTCTTCCCGAACTGGAAGGTCGACGGTGCCGAAGGCCCGTACCGCGCGGCTCCGAACATGATGATCGTGGTTCCGACCGAAAAGGACGTTCGTCTTCACTACACGTCGTCGACGATCGACAAGGGTGCCTATTTGCTCACGCTGATCGGCATCGTGCTCGTTGTCTACTGGTGGCGGCGGGGTCCCTATAGCCTGTAATTCACATGTCAACTGCTGACGGTTCGCGCGGTCACGACGCATTGCTCGGTGACATCTTCAAGGCTTACGACGTCAGGGGAACGGTTCCCGAGCAGTTCGACGCGCGCATCGCCCGCGCGGTCGGGGTTGCGTTCGCACATTTCGCCGGCGCGCGGCGCGTGCTGGTCGCCCGGGACATGCGTCCGTCGGGAGTCGAGCTTGCTGCGGCTTTCGCCGAAGGCGTGATGTCGTGTGGTGTCGATGTTGTCGACCTGGGTCTGGCCAGCACCGACATGCTCTACTTCGCCGCGGGGTCCCTCGACGCTCCCGGCGCGATGTTCACGGCCTCCCACAACCCGGCCCAGTACAACGGCATCAAGTTCTGTCTCTCCGGTGCACGCCCCGTCGGCGCCGACACCGGCCTCGATCTGATCCGCGACACGGCCGCCCGCGAACTTTCCTCGCCTTCCGCCCCGACTGCCGCGAAGGGTTCGCTGAGCCAACGCAACGTTCTCGATGAATTCGCCGATCACGTCGTCGGTTTCGTCGACGCTGCGGGATTGCGCCCTTTGAAGGTCGTCGCCGACACGGCGAACGGCATGGGCGGCCTCGTCGTACCCGCCGTGTTCGAGCGTCTGCCCCAAATGCAACTCGAGGTCATGTTTCCGGAACTCGACGGCACTTTTCCGAACCATCCGGCCGACCCGATCCAGCCCGCCAACCAGAAGGACCTGCAGGCACGCGTCGTGTCGGGGGGATTCGATCTCGGGCTCGCCTTCGATGGCGATGCCGACCGCGTCTTCGTCGTCGACGAAATGGGCACAGGGCTGTCGGGAAGCACGACAACGGCGCTGTTGGCGGCCGCGGTGTTGCGCACGAACCCGGGTGCGTCGATCATCCACAATCTCATCTGCTCGCGAACCGTGTCCGAGGTCATCGCCGAGAACGGTGGGCGCGCCATCCGCTCGAAGGTCGGCCACAGTTACATCAAGCAGATGATGGCCGAGACCGGTGCGGTGTTCGGGGGCGAGCACAGCGCGCACTACTACTTCCTCGACAACTATCGCGCCGATAGCGGCCTCATCGCGGCGATGTTCGTCATCGCAGAACTGTCTCGGGCGGGAAAGGCCTTGTCCGAGGTGCGGCGCCCGTTCGACCGTTACGCGGCCAGCGGAGAGATCAATACGCAGGTCGACGACCCGCGTGCCGTCATCGAACGGGTCGCCGGTTCGTTTGCAGGCAAACCACAGGACCGCCTCGACGGCCTCACCGTTGACTGCGGTCCGTGGTGGTTCAATCTGCGGCCGTCCAACACCGAGCCCCTGCTGCGACTGAACCTCGAGGCCCCGACGCGCGACCAGTGTGACGAACACGTCGCCGAGCTGTTGGCGCTGATCACCGCGGGCTGATGTAGCGTCGAGGCCATGACGAGCGTTCTCGATCCGCGTTTGCTCGAGATCCTCGCCTGCCCCGAGGACAAAGGCCCGCTGTACTACCTCGCCGACGAGCAGCGTCTTTACAACCCCCGCCTGCGGCGTTCGTACGAGGTGCGCGACGGCATTCCCGTGATGCTGATCGACGAGGCGGTTGCGGTCGACGAAGCCGAACATCGCCGCATCAGCGAACGAATCGCCGCGGAGAACATCGCACCAACGTTCGTCGCCCACTAGATTCTCTGAGTCGGGCTGACAGACCGGAGCCAGCAGGCCCCAGCCCGGGTCGCTTCATCGATTGACCCATTCCAAGAAAGGCTCCGCCATGCCCAAGTTGTCCGCCTCGACCGATTACCGCGTCGCCGATCTCTCGCTTGCCCCGTTCGGTCGCAAGGAGATCCACCTCGCCGAGCACGAGATGCCCGGTTTGCGTTCGCTGCGCAAGGAGTTCGGTGCGTCGAAGCCCCTCGCAGGCTGTCGCATCTCGGGTTCGCTCCACATGACCATCCAGACCGCGGTTCTCATCGAGACGCTCGTCGAACTCGGCGCCGAGGTGCGCTGGGCCAGTTGCAACATCTTCTCCACGCAAGATCACGCCGCGGCCGCGGTCGTCGTCGGCCCCGAGGGCACGGTTGACAACCCGCAGGGCGTACCGGTCTTCGCATGGAAGGGCGAAACGCTCGAGGAGTACTGGTGGTGCACCGAGCAGATGATGACGTGGCCCGATGGTGACG
>CAYFNP010000138.1:0-4689 GCA_964344425.1 uncultured Bifidobacterium sp.
GTCAGCCGACGAAGTCGGCCTCGCGGACTAAGGGCATCCGAAGGAACAGGTCCTGGAGGAGCAGGTCCTCGTTGGCGTTCAGCGCGAGGCGGCCGAGCGCCCGGTGGATGTCGTCGATTGCGGCAGAGAACTCGGCGATGCGGTGCGCGTTGTGCGCATGGCTCATTGCGTTGCGGTAGACCGCAGCGGTGACCGCAAGACCGTTGCGCAATTCCTCGGTGAGATGACGCCGCAGCCGCCGCTTCTGTGACGCTTCGAGTTCTTTCTTTCCCGACCCGCGTTCACCCGACACCTTGATGCGCAGTTGGAGGTCTTCGATTTCTCGTGCAAAAACATCTTGCAGTGGGGCGGCCGCCGCATCGATGCGTGCCTTGATGTCGTCGACGAGCGACGCCACGCGGTGCCCGGTGCCGTCGAGTTCGAACGGCAGTCGTGCAAAAGCTTCGCGTCGTTCGAGGTAGTCGGCATCGGAAGCGAGCAGGCGGGCTCGGCTCAAACTTCCCATGGCACCGAGGGCAGCGGCATGCGCCCGGTCGGACGGCACCCCTTCACGCAGAAGCGTGTCTTCGATGAGCGCCGGGTCGATGTCGGCGAGATGAATGACGGCGCAGCGCGAGGCGATCGTGGCCATGTCGGGCGTGATCGATTCGGCAAGGAGGAGAAAGCGCACATGGTTCGGTGGTTCTTCGAGAGTCTTCAGCAGCCTGACGAACTGTGACTCACCCATGAGATGCACGTCATGCAGGACGACGACCAGGTGCGATGCCTCGTTCGTGGACAGCGACGAGAGAGCGATGACGTCTTCGGCATCGTCTTTGCTGATGGACGCACCTTCGCGTTTGAATTCGTGGACGTCGGGGTGTGACTCGCTGAAGATGAGACGCGCTTCGCGCGAGTCGGCGGCGTCGGCACCGCTGATCAATCGCGCCGCGTAGGCGCGCGCCGCCTCTTCCTTGCCGCAGCCCTCGGGTCCGACGAGCAGGAACCCATGAACGGGCTGGTCGACAAGATGGCGCAACAGGTCGACGGCGTGTTCCTGACCGACTACCGCGTCCCACACAGAGGCCATGTGGAGAATCTAAACGAACCGTGTCAGAGGCCGAGGAGGCGCTGCATGATGCGGCGGAACTCGACGGTGTTGCGGTCGGCGCGGGTGTGCGCCTGGCCGGTTTCGAGAGGGATGGACTTGTCCCACAGGCGTTCGATCACTTTCAGGTCCTCGGCGAGGATGCTGAGTTCGTAGTCGACGGCGTGTTGGGCCTTGTCGTCGGTGTCGCAGTCGTTGCGCAGCATGGCCGTGAAGACCCGCGTCGTCGACTCGGTCATGGGCTGGAGTGCGGTGAAGAGCATGTTGAACATTCCCGTCAACGGCAACTCGAGTCGCAGCGTGATCGTGAACGGTGCGGTGTACGTGTAGGTCATGAGCCGCGGCTGCACGAGGGGATGTTCACCCGTGGCAACCTTCGGGTCCTCGTTGTTGTGAATCGTGTGCGGGTAATCGACGACGAATCCCCAACCATCGGCAGATCGCTGCACTTCGTAGTCGCCGATGTGCTCGTCTTCGCCGGCGCCGAAAGTTCCCGCATGTACGAAGGGGAAGTGGCCGAAGTCGAGGAAGTTGTCGACGAACTGTCCCGCCGAAGCGTTGATCACCACCGCGGGTAGCCAAACGCACCGGTACGAGCCCCCGGTCCACTCGGGGATCGACGGAAGATCGCACACGGGTTCTTCCGCCGCGACCCAGACAAGACCGAACTCTTCGCGTGTCCGCATCGGTGCGAGGTGCGCGGTGGGCGGGACCGTGGCACCGGCGCCGAGTGCCGGAACGAGCGTGCAGCGGCCTTCGCCGGAGAATCGCCAACCGTGGTACGGACACTCGATGCAACCGTCGACGACCCGACCATCCGACAATCGGGCGTTGCGGTGCGGGCAGCGATCAGCGAACGCGACGAGTGAGTCGGCACCGCGCAAAACGACGACACCTTCGCCGAGCAGTTCGACACGAATCGGTTCGTCGACCGGAAATTCGTCGGGTCGACCGACGGGTAACCAACCCCGTCGCAGGCCGGCCGAAAGATTGGTGAGTGCCGCGACGGGACTGCTCAACGTTCTTCCCGCTCGTAGGGCACGCCGAGTGCCGCCGGAGCGCCGATGCGCTTGTGGGCGAAACGGGTGGACACGAGAACGAGAACGACGATCGTCATGACGAACGGCAGGGCATCGAGCAGGTCGCCGGGAATGTGGTAGTTGCGCGACTTGAGAACCGTGCCGAGCGACTGCAACGCACCGAAGAGGTACGCCCCGACGAGCGTGAGGTCGGGCCTCCAGAAGCCGAAGATGACGAGCGCGATTGCGATCCAGCCCGCACCCTTGGTCATGCCGTCGACCCAAGTAGGAACGATCGCGAGGCTGTAGAACGCGCCACCGATGCCCGCGAGCCCGCCACCGATCATGGTGTGGATGTACCGGTACTTCACGACGTTGATGCCCATCGCGTCGGCGGTTTGTGGCGACTCGCCGACCGCACGCAACTGCAGACCGGTCTTCGTGCGGAAGAGATACCACGACACGCCGGCGCAGAGAACCCACGACAGGTAGGTGAGGATCGTGTGTCTGAAGAACAGCGGTCCGACGATCGGTGCGTCACCGAGGCCGAGCACGTCGAACTTGCGGAGCGGGCGTGCGACCTGGTCCTCGGCCACCTTCCAGATGTTCGCGAAGTAGCTGGACAGTCCGACGGCTCCGGCGAAGATCGTGATCGAGAGACCAGCGACCGTTTGGTTCGCTTTCAGCGTGACGCAGAGGAACGCATGCAGTCCTGCAAGCAGGCCGCCTGCGGCCATTGCGAACACCAACGACATCAGGACGGTGAACCATGCCGGGCCGCCGACGTGCAGCGATGCCCATGCACCCGTCACTCCACCGATCAGCATCATGCCCTCGACACCAAGGTTCAACACGCCGCTGCGTTCGGTGAGGACGCCACCGAGCGCTGCGAAGAAGAGAGGCGTGCCGTAGAAGATCGCTTGTGCGGCAATGATCAGAAAAATGTTGCTGTTCATGCCGACACCGCCTTTCCTGCGGCGCGATTGGTTCGCACCCTGTACTTGGTGAGGATTTCACCGGCGACCGCCGTGAACAGGATGAGACCCTGCAGCGTGCCGACGAGCCCACTGGGAAAGTCGGGTCCCTGCAACGAATAACCCGCGTTCGTCAGGCCGCCCAGCAGTACCGCGACGAGGATCGCACCGAGCGGGTTCAGACGTGCCAGCGCCGCGACCACGATTCCGGTGTAGCCGAAGTTGTTCAACTGCAGACCCTTGGCATCGAGGTAGTGCGCGAAGTCGCCGACTTGGCTGGCGCCGCCGATGCCCGCGAGCGCGCCCGACATCGCCGTGACCGCGATGATCGTCCACTTCGTACGAATGCCGACGTAGCGCGCAGCGCGCGGGGAGTCGGCGATGATGCCGATCTCGAATCCGAGGCGGCTGCGCTTGTAGATGACCCACAGCACGACGGCCGCGAGAACGGCGAGAAGGATTCCGAACGCGATCGATACGCCGAAGACCTCGTACGTCGGCCAGTGGGTCCGCTTCTCCAACGGCTTGCCCGACGGGAATCCGGCCGATCGCGGGTCGCGCCAGTACGACGTCGAGTTGAAGATGAGGTAGTTGAGCAGAATGCCTGCGATGTAGTTCATCATCAGCGACGTGATGATTTCGTTGGTGTTGAACTGCGCGCGGAGAATGCCGACGATCGACGCGTACATGCCGCCGAAGAGCATGCCGGTGAGCACCATGACGATGATGACGATGCCGACGGGGTACGAGGTGCCCATCCACAGGCCGACCAGCGATGCGCCGACTGCCCCGACGTACAGCTGGCCCTCACCGCCGATGTTGATGACCCCCAGACGGAAGGCCGCTGCCGCACACAGGCCGGTGAAGGCGAGCGGCGTCGCAGTGCGCAGGGTGCCGGTCAGCGCGCGCGTCGACAGGAAGCCGCGGTCGAGAATTCGCCAGTAGACGTCGAGCGGATTCTTGCCCGTCACCAACAGCACGATCCCGCCGACGACCAGTGCGCCGAGCAACGAGAAAACGGGAATCGCCCAGTTCAGCCAGCGTGGCTGTTCCAGGCGACGTTCGAGTCGGACGGGAGACTTCACCGCGAGCCCTCCAAGGTTGCGCCTCCCATGAGGAGACCGATCTGTTCACGGGTCGCGTTGGCTGCCGGCATGTCGGCCACCAACCGTCCCTCGTACATCACGACGATTCGGTCGGCGAGGGACATGATTTCTTCGAGGTCCTCGCTGATGAGGAGGATGCCCACCCCGTCGTCGGCCGCGTCGACCAATCGGCCGCGCACCGTTTCGATGGCACCGACGTCGAGTCCACGCGTCGGTGAGGCTGCAACGAGAACCTTCGGGTTGGTCGAGAACTCGCGCGCGAGCAGGACCTTCTGCACGTTGCCACCCGACAACAAGCGCACGGGCGTCGCGGTGTCGGGGGTCTTCACGTCGTAGCGACCGACGAGATCGTTCGCCTGCGTGGTGATGACGTTGCGCTTCAACAAGCCGAACCTCGAGAGAAGTGGCGTGCGGTAATTCTTCAGCGCCATGTTGTCCTCGACCGAGTGACCGGCCGCGAGGCCCGTGTGCAGTCGATCCTCGGGAACGTGCGCGACACCACC
>CAYFNP010000139.1:0-4646 GCA_964344425.1 uncultured Bifidobacterium sp.
CGGAACAGCGCCGCCGTACTCGCCCCCGGCGGCGCCGTGGTGCTGGAACTGGCGGTCTTCCACGAGACCGACGACGTGACGATTCGGTCAACCACCGAAACCATCCGGCGTCGCGACGGATCCGTGGTCACGAGCACCGGCAGCATCGATCCCGCATCGAAGACCGCGCAGGGAGAGTTCACCGACCCGTCGGGTCGCAAGCGTTCGTGGTCGATCCGCTACGCGACATTTGCAATGGTCATGGAAATGTCGGCGGCGGCGGGACTCGTGTGCACGGACCGCTGGGAGGATTTCACCCGTCGACCGTTTCTTTCCTCCAGTGCTCGGCAAGTGCTCGTTCTGCGCCGTAGGCTCGGAGTCAAATGAGTCAACTGCGACTGAACCCCCTCACCGGACGGTGGGTCACGCTTGTTGCCGACAGGGCCAAGCGTCCGACCGATTTCGCGCCGCGCCTGCAACAGGTCGAGGCCGACCCCAGCCGCCCGTGTCCGTTCTGCCCCGGCAACGAAGAGTCGACTCCCCCGGCCCTCGAGCAAGTCGACAGCGAAGGTCGCTGGACCCTGCGCGTGGTTCCGAACCTGTACCCGGCATTCGAGGGCGACGGCAATCTCACCGTGCGCAATCTCGGTCCCGTTCACACCATGGCCGACGCCAGTGGCATTCACGAAGTGTTCGTCATCACGCCCGACCACACCGCCGGTGTCGGCACGTTCAACGACAAGGTCATCCGCGACGTCATGTCGGCGCTGCGCCGCCGATTCGAAGAGCACGCGCGCACGCCGAACGTGCGCTACACGCAGGCGTTCATCAACCACGGTCGCGAGGCCGGCGCGTCGTTGTCACACCCGCACGGCCAAATTCTCGGGCTGCCGTTCGTGCCGGGCGAGATCCTCGAAGAAGAACGCGCCTTCGAGCGCTTCAAGGGTGGTTGCATCCTGTGTGCGACCATCGATGCCGAACGCGTTGACAACAAGCGCGTGGTTCTGGAATCCGAGAACGCGGTCGTCGTCACGCCGTACTGGAGCGGAAGTCCGTACGAACTGCTGATCATTCCCACGTCGCACGACGCGCACCTCACCGATTCGTCCGACGACGTGCTCACGCACATCGGCATGGCCATCCGCGATTCCATCCGCATGCTGAACAACACGCTCGGCGACGTCGCCTACAACCTCGTCTTCCACACCGCCCCGTCGCACCATGCCGGCAATTTCCACTGGCACGTTCACCTGTGGCCGAAGCTCACCACCACGGCCGGCTTCGAAAAGGGCACGGGCGTGCTCATCAACATCGTGCCGCCCGAGGATGCGGCATTCGAACTTCTCAGCGCGAACAACCGCTGATGTCGCGCATCACGGTCTCCATCGACCTGCCCGCTTCACCCGCCCGCGTGTGGGAGGTTGTCGAACCCGTCGAGCGTCACGTCGATTGGATGGCCGACGCCGTCGCGATCCGCTTCGAGACTGAACAGACCCGCGGGGTCGGCACCAAGTTTCTCTGCGACACCAAGGTCGGACCCATCAAGTTGGTCGACCACATGGAGATCACCGAATGGGAACCGGGGCGCGTGATGGGTGTCCGCCACACCGGCCTCGTCACGGGAACCGGTCGCTTCACCATCGAACCGGCCGGCGACGGCTCGACCAGCCGATTCACGTGGAGCGAGGAACTGCGTTTTCCGTGGTGGCTGGGCGGTCGCATCGGCGAAATCATCGGCGGCAACATCGTGATGAAGGCGATCTGGCGACGCAACCTCAGGAAACTGCGCGGGCTATTCCAGTAGCCGCGCACGCCAGCACGATCACAACCCACAGCGGCACCTTCCGCCACACGGCGACACAAGCGACTGCGACACCGATCGCCCGAGCGTCGATCTGCAGGTCGTGGCCGCTGGTGAACGTGTCCTTCACGATCAGTGCCGCCAGCACCGCGGCGGGAATCAGCGCAATCACGTTGCGCACCGGCACCGGGAAGTCGCGCACTCCGATGGCGACCACACCGGTTGCCTTCAGCACGTAAGCACCCACTGCCAGAACGACGATGACGGTCCACGTCATGCGGGGCCGCCCGTCGAGACCGGAGTGCCGCTTTCCGTCGTCGGACGCAGACCGACAACCGCGACGAACGCGGCGACAATGATTCCCGCGCCGATGGGCACGAACGGCGTAGCCGCCAGGCACACCACCGCACCGGCTGCGGCAACTCGGCGCGCCCGCTTCGACCGCACGAGCGGTGCGAGCATGCCGACGAACGCGGCGGCGAACGCCACGTCGAGGCCGTACTTCTCGGTGTCGATGCTGCTACCCGCCAGGGCGCCGATCAACGTGGCGGTGTTCCAGAAGAAGTAGATGCTTGCCGCGGTGACCCAGTACGCGCGCCGCCGGCGCTCGGGCGTGTCCTGTGCGATCGTCATTCCCGTTGTTTCGTCGATGGTGAACTGCGCGGCGAACAACCTGTACGGCAACGAGCCGCGCAATGACGGCGCAACTGCGACGCCGTAGACCGCGTTGCGTGAAGCAAGGATCAGCGCACCGACAACGGCACTCACCGCGCTGCCGCCGGCCGCGATCACACTGACGGCGGAGAACTGCGATGCTCCGGTGAAGACGAGCAGCGACGTCGCCATCGCCTTCGGCACGCTGCCACCCGCATCGACGCACATGACGCCGAACGAGAGCCCGAAGGCAAAGACCGCGAAACCGAGACCGAGCGCGGGGCCGACGATCCCCGCCCAGTCGTCAGTTCCCTTCGAAGACGGCTTTTCCGGGGCCATTTTCGAGGAAGCTCTTCACGCCGCGCTGGCTGTCGTTGGTCTTGAACACGTCGACGAAGAGGTCCTTCTCGGAGGCAAGACCGCCGGCGAGCGGCATCTGCAGACCGGTGTCGACGGCCTGCTTGACCAATGCCGACGCCATCGTTGCGCCGCGCGCGATTTCCGAGGCGAGTCCGAGCGCACGCTCGTGCAACTGCTCGGGTTCGACGACCTCGTCGAGGAGACCGATGCGCAGGGCCTCGTCGGACTTGACCTGTCGACCAGTGATCATCAGTTCCTTTGCGCGGCTCGGCCCGACGAGACGTGGCAAACGCTGAGTGCCACCGCCACCGGGAATGATGCCGAGGAGTATTTCGGGTTGGCCGAGCACGGCCTTGGTGCTTCCGATTCGGTAGTCACAGGCAAGCGCAAGTTCGCACCCCCCGCCGAGCGCATAGCCGCTGATGGCCGCGATAACGAACGCGGGGATTGCCGCGACCTTGTCGAAAGCGCCGTGGATTGTGTCGGCGACGCGCTTTGCCTCGGCGGGCCCGCCGAACTCGGAGATGTCGGCACCCGCGGCGAAGATGCGGTCGCCGCCGGTGATGACGACGGCACCGGGACGAAGCGCGTGCAGTTCGTGTGCGATCTCGCGCAAATCGTCGAGGACACCCTTTGCCAGTGCATTCACTTTGGGGTTGTTGAGTGTGATCACCGCGACGCGGTCATCACGCAGGTCGAGGTCGACGAGGCCGTTGCTCATGCCGGCGACGGTAGCCCAACGGTTCAGGCGCCGACGGGGCGCAGCATTTCGTCGGCCGCCGACCACGGGTCGGTGACGTGGCCGAGAACCTCGGTCTGCAGCTGGTCCCACCGCTCGCCCGTACAGATTTCGCGGGCACGCTGTTCAAGGCGACGGGCGACGATTTCGCGCAGTTCCTCGCGCATGCGGAACGCACGACGTTCGGACAACTGCCCCGACGATTCGGAATGTGCGCGGTGAGCGAGCACCGCGTCCCACAGTTCGGACACGCCCTGCCCGGTGGAACCGACGGTCGCCACGATGGGCGGACGCCATGCATCGTGGGAAAGATCGGAGAGGTCGAGCATCTGTTCGATGTCGCGGCGAGTTTCCTCGACACCCTTGCGGTCGGCCTTGTTGATGACGAAGACGTCGGCTATCTCCATTAGCCCCGCCTTGTTCGCCTGGACCGAGTCACCCCAGCCCGGGTTCAACACGACGACCGTGGTGTCGGCCTTGCCGGCGATCTCGACTTCGACCTGTCCGACGCCGACTGTTTCCACCAACACCCAGCGGCGCCCGACTGCGTCGAGCAGACGCACGGCTTCGGGTGTGGCAAGCGAAAGACCACCGAGGTGTCCGCGCGTCGCCATTGATCGGATGAAGACACCCGGGTCTGTCGCATGGTCCTGCATGCGCACGCGGTCACCCAGGATCGCACCACCGGTGAACGGCGACGACGGGTCGATGGCAACGACGGCGACTTCGATCTCGAGTGCACGCAGGTGGCCGATGACGGCACTGGTGAGCGTGCTCTTGCCGGCTCCGGGTGCTCCGGTCAGGCCGACCGTGTAGGCGTTGCCGGATTTCGGATAACTGAGCCGCCCGACTGCCCTGGCTTCGTCGCCGCCGCGTTCGATCAGCGAGAGCAGGCGGGCGAGCGACGCGCGATCTCCCCCGCACGCGGCAACGAACAGTTCCTGCGGGTCGCGGCTGCGGGCCGCCATCAGTCGACCGCCACGACTTCTGTGACGCCGTCGACGCGATCGCGCATGATGCGTTCGATTCCGGCCTTCAGCGTCTGCGTCGATGCGGGGCACGTGCCGCAGGCTCCGACGAGGGTGACGGTGACGATACCGGTCTCTTCGTTGA
>CAYFNP010000140.1:0-702 GCA_964344425.1 uncultured Bifidobacterium sp.
CCAAGGAAATCGAACTCGAGGACCCGTACGAGAAGATCGGCGCGGAGCTCGTGAAGGAAGTTGCGAAGAAGACCGACGACGTCGCCGGTGACGGTACGACGACCGCGACCGTTCTTGCATGGAACATGGTCCGCGAAGGTCTGCGCAACGTCGCGGCCGGTGCGAACCCGATGAGCCTGAAGAAGGGCATCGAGGCCGCCGTCGAGGCCGCAATCGCCAGCATCAAGGCGCTCGCAAAGGAAGTCGACTCGAAGTCGCAGATCGCCCAGGTCGCATCGATCTCGGCGGCCGACCAGGAAATCGGCAACATGATCTCCGAGGCCATCGACAAGGTCGGCAAGGACGGTGTCATCACCGTCGAAGAGTCGCAGACCTTCGGCATGGAGATGGACCTCGTCGAAGGTATGCGTTTCGACAAGGGCTACATCTCGCCGTACTTCGTCACCGACGCCGACCGTATGGAGGCCTCGCTCGACGATCCGTACATCCTCTTCGTCTCGTCGAAGATCGCGAACGTGCGCGACATGTTGCCGGTTCTCGAAAAGGTGATGCAGGGTGGCCGTCCGCTCGTCATCATCGCCGAGGACGTCGAGGGCGAAGCCCTTGCGACACTCGTCGTCAACAAGATCCGCGGAACGTTCAAGAGCGCTGCCGTCAAGGCGCCGGGCTTCGGCGACCGCCGCAAGGCGATGCTCCAGGACA
>CAYFNP010000140.1:712-4643 GCA_964344425.1 uncultured Bifidobacterium sp.
GATCAAGACCGAGATCGACAACACCGACTCCGACTACGACCGCGAGAAGCTGCAAGAGCGTCTCGCCAAGCTGTCGGGTGGCGTCGCGGTTCTCAAGGTCGGCGCAGCCACCGAGGTCGAGCTGAAGGAAAAGAAGCACCGCATCGAAGACGCAGTCAGCACCACCAAGGCCGCCATCGAAGAAGGTGTCGTGCCCGGCGGTGGAGTTGCACTGCTGCGCGCGCAGGCCGCGGTTCTCGACCGCGCCGGCAAGCTCACCGGTGACGAAGCAACCGGCGCCAAGATGGTTGCCCGTTCGCTCGAGGGTCCGCTGAAGCAGATCGCCGAGAACGCGGGTCTCGAGGGCGGCGTCGTCGTCGAAAAGGTGAAGTCGCTGAAGGGCAACGAGGGTCTGAACGCCGCAACCGGCGAGTACGAAGACCTCGTCAAGCTCGGCGTCATCGACGCAGCGAAGGTCACGCGTTCGGCGCTGCAGAACGCGGCTTCGATCGCTGCGCTCTTCCTCACCACCGAGGCCGTCATCGCCGACAAGCCCGAAGCCGCCGCACCGGCCATGCCGGGCGGAGGTATGGACGACTTCTAGTCGGCCACAAGAAACCGACAACCCTCCGTCTCATTGTGATCGCACTCGTCACCGCCGCGGTGTCGAGGGATCTCGATGAGGACCTACCGATCCTGGGTGCCGCGCTCGAAAGAGCCGGCACCCAGTTTCGT
Source organism: uncultured Bifidobacterium sp. (assembly GCA_964344425.1). Taxonomy (GTDB): domain Bacteria; phylum Actinomycetota; class Acidimicrobiia; order Acidimicrobiales; family Ilumatobacteraceae; genus F1-20-MAGs119. Next base: position 1,427 of record CAYFNP010000140.1, read on the forward strand.
ATCGAGAACTGGCACGACGATGTCGATTGGTCCGCGTTTGACGCGGTGTTCCTGCGCAGTCCGTGGGACTACCACCTGCGTCGCGACGAGTTCCTCGAGTGGATGCGTCGTGTGTCGCGCACAACACGCGTCTTCAACCACGTCGACGTGGTCGAGTGGAACAGCGACAAGCGTTATCTCGCCGAACTGACGGCTGCAGGAGTCCCCGTTGTCCCGACGCGTTTCGTGTCGTCACCCGATGCCGCTTCGGTGCGTGACGTGCTCGACGAGTTCGGGAACGACGTCGTGGTGAAGCCCAGCGTGTCGGCCGGTTCGCACGACACGCTGCGGTACCGCGATGCGTCGCTGGCCCTTGACGATGTGGTGCGTCATGTCGCGCGCATCGTCGAATCGGGCGCTGTTGCGATGGTGCAGCCGTACGAGGCCGCGATCGACGAGCGCGGTGAGACGGGAATGGTGTGGCTGAATGGTTCGTTGAGTCATGCATTTCGCAAGGGAGCAATCCTTGCCGTCGCGCCCGACATGGCGAACGGTCTCTACGCAGCCGAGGACATTGCCCCACGCAGCGCATCCGCGGACGAGGTTGCACTGGGGGAGAAGATCATCGACTTCCTGCGCGCGAAGTTCGGCGCGGCTCCGTTGTACGCCCGCGTCGACGTGATCCCCACTTCCGGCGGCGCACCGCAATTGATGGAACTCGAACTGGTCGAACCCTCGTTCTTCCTCGCCCACGCACCGGGCGCCGATGATGCGGTTGCACGGGCCTTTGCAAATGCGGCGGGACGCGTCTGATGGGTAGCGTGTGGCCATGAGCGAACCGATGTCCCCCTCGGTGGGTATGGGCGTGCTGCACCTGTTCTGCAAGCCGACGCCGTCCTTCGACAAGCAGGCGACCGTGAACGCGGTGAAGGAGGCCGAGGCCGCGGGCCTGACCGTCATCACCGTCTCGATGCTCGGCCACAAGTCCGATGCCTGCTTCATGGCTCTCGCCAGCGACATGCGCGATCTGCGCAAGCTGCAAACCGCAATCCAACGCGCCGGTCTCGACATCGTCGATAGCTACGTGTCATTGACCGAAGTCAGCGAATACGCGGTCGGTGTCCCACAGGAAATGCTGAACGCGCGGCTGTACCCGAACATCCCCGTACCCGGCAAGAACGCGTTCTGCTTCTATCCAATGTCCAAGCGGCGCAACGTCGGGGCCAACTGGTTCACCCTCCCCTACGAAGAGCGCCTGCGTCAGATGCAAGAGCACGGCCACAGCGGCAGGAAGTTCGGTGCAAAGGTGACGCAACTCGTCACCGGTTCCACCGGCCTCGACGACTACGAGTGGGGTGTCACGCTGTTCGCGGTGAATCCCGACGACCTGAAGGAAGTCGTCTACACGATGCGCTTCGACCAGGCGTCGGCTGAATATGCCGAGTTCGGTCCGTTCTGCATGGGCATGTTGACCCCGATCGACGAACTCGTCGACACCCTCTGAGCCGACCAACAATGGCGACCGATCTCGCCTTCCTGCGCGACGCTTTCGTGCGCGAGTTCGATGCAACCGTGGTTGCCGTCGACACCGGCGATGTGAACCGCGTGGCGCTTGACGTCACGTACTTTTATCCAACGGGCGGTGGCCAGCCACACGACACCGGAACACTCGGGTCGGCGCACGTCTCCGACGTTCGCAAGGACGGCGACCTTGTGTGGCACACGGTGCAGGGCCCCGTTCCCGCAGTCGGTGAAAGCGTGCACGGTGTCGTCGACTGGGATCGTCGACACAAACTCATGCGCACCCACACGGCGATGCACATTCTCTGTGGCGTCATCTGGAACGAATGGCAGGTGCCGGTCACCGGCGGCAACATGGAACCGTTGTCGGCCCGCATGGACTTTGAGTTTGACCCGCTGCCCGAGGGATTCGCGCAACGAGTCGAAGACCTGGTGAACGAAGCCATCAAACACGATTACCCGATCGAAGTCAGCTTTCTTCCGCGCGACACCGCGGTCACCGACGAGGATCTGATCCGCACGAAGGTGTCGTTGATTCCCGAAACCGTCAAGGAAATCCGGGTCGTCGACATCGTCGGCCTCGACAAGCAGGCCGACGGTGGCACACACGTCCGCTCGACCAAGGATGTCGGAACGTTCCGCGTCATCAAGATGGAAAACAAGGGCAAGGGCAACAAACGAGTCAGAGTCGAAATCACTGACTAAATTGCACTTCAATGAAGAAGAGTCTTATCGCGCCGCTTGTCGTTGCAGCGTTGGTTGCCGTTCCATCTGTCATTTTTGCCGCGTCGTACGAGTGGACCGTCGTCGCCGACACGGTTCAGGGATATTCGGCGGCGATCTCTGACAACGGGAACATTGCATACGTCGGGCGGGTAGACGCGGGTAGTGCGAACGCAAAGGTTTGGAAGTCGACCGACGGCGGTTCCAGTTGGTCGGTCCTCGCCAATTCGCCCAGTCGGTATTCGTGGTTGGATTTGGATTCGTCGAGCGACGGCACGAAAGTCGTTGGGTTCGGGTACGCATCCGGTTCGGCACAGACCAAGCTGTATCGGACCGACGACAGTGGTACCAGCTGGTCGGTGCTGAATAATTCCCCTGATCAGGAGTGGTGGGACGTCTCGATGTCCGGGAATGGATCGACGATTCTCGGTGGCGCCAAGTTCACGGGCTTGTGGCGATCGCTCGACGCGGGAGCGACGTGGACGAATGTTGATCCGTTTCCCGGCGCGTGGTGGATCGGTGTGGCGGTGTCATCCGATGGTCAACGCATGGCCGCAGCTCACATCTCCGGCGGCATCTGGGTGTCATCGGATGCTGGTGCGAACTGGACTTTGGCGACGGGAACGAACATCTTCAACTGGTGGGCGATCGAAATGTCGGGTGACGGTCGACGTCTGATTGCCGTCAACGACGACGGTGCGGGCACCCCGGGTCAGGACGGCATCTGGACATCGAGCGACTTCGGCGTTACGTGGGCCCGGTCGTCGGTGACGGTTCCATTGCGAAAAGTTGCAATTTCACGCGACGGCTTGACCATGGCGGCATCTCTGTACGGAGCGTCGATGTGGCAGTCTTCCGACGGCGGGTCGACGTGGTCCGTTTCTGACGCAGGTTCCTCGACATGGGCGGCGATCGCCATCGACGCAGACGGCCAACGAATCGTTGCAGTCCCCGAACTCTCCGCCATCAAGGTTGGTGTCTCTACGACCACGAC
>CAYFNP010000141.1:0-4630 GCA_964344425.1 uncultured Bifidobacterium sp.
CCGGTCGGAAAACTCCGCACCGTCACCTACGAGGACTTCCTCGGCTCGGGTGACGACGTCGATCCCGGCGTGTCGGCCGGATCCGAGGACGTCGCATTCCAGTTGTATTCCAGCGGCACGACGGGTCGCCCGAAGGGCGTCATGCTGACGAACAACAACTTCTTCGCGCTCATGCCGCTGGCGACCGAGATGTGGGAACTCAGCGCCGACGCAATGAACATGATCGCGATGCCGCTCTTCCACATCGGTGGTGGTGGTTGGGCGGTTGCGGGCATGTACACCGGCTGCACATCGGTGATCGTTCGTGACCTCGATCCGGTTGCGGTCGTGAAGCTGATCCCCGAGAAGAAGGTGACGCACGCATTCCTCGTGCCGGCCGTGCTGCAGTTCATGCTCGGCGTTCCCGGAGTCGACGGCGGCGACTTCTCCAGCCTCAAGGTGTTCGTGTACGGCGCGTCACCGATTTCCGAGGACGTGCTTGCGCGGTCGGTGAAGACGTTCAAGTGCAGGTTCTGGCAGGCGTACGGTCTCACCGAAACGACCGGGGCCGTCATCAACCTCGCGCCGGTGGACCACGATCCCGATGGTCCGAACAAACACCGGCTGCGTTCGTGCGGAGTTCCCGGGCCCGGTGTCGAATTGCGGGTCGTTGACAACGCGACGCGCAAGGACGTCGCCGTCGGCGAGGTCGGCGAGATCTGGTTGAAGGGGCCGCAGATCATGAAGGGCTACTGGAAGATGCCCGAGGCCACGGCCGATTCGATCGTCGAGGGTGGCTGGTTCCGAAGTGGCGACGCGGGATATCTCGATGCCGACGGCTACCTGTACATCCACGATCGCGTGAAGGACATGATCGTGTCGGGTGGCGAGAACGTGTACCCGGCCGAGGTCGAGAACGTGCTCATGTCCCACCCCGCGATCGCCGACGTCGCCGTCATCGGAGTGCCGCACGAGAAGTGGGGCGAGACGGCGAAGGCAATCGTCGTGCGCAAGCCCGGCGTCGAGGTCACCGAACAGGAGATCATCGACTTCAGCCGCGAACGTCTGGCCAAATTCAAGTGTCCGACCAGTGTCGACTGGATCGATGCGTTACCGCGCAATCCCAGCGGAAAGATCCTGAAGAAGGACCTGCGGGCGCCGTATTGGGCGGGCCGCGAGCGCAACGTCAACTGACGTCCCTCGACCGCCGTCGATGAATTCCCCTCTCGAGCGGGGAATTCGGCATTTCATCAATTAGAACTAAATGGTGAAAGCCCGAAAAGCGAGCATTTTGGTCGGATTTTCGACCTGTTTGACGCTTCTCGTCGCATGCGGGTCGGGCGATAAAGGTGAAAAATCGTCAACCCGAAAACTCGGCAGCGAAGTCACCTGCTCGGGCAGTGCGCCGGTTACTGGCCGTCCGATTCGTATCGCGACGACCGTTGCCCCGATCACGAACATCGTGGCGAACATCGCAGCCGATACCGATGCCGTCATCGAGGGTCTTGTTCCCGAGGGCACCAACTCGCACACGTTCGAACCGCCGCCCAGTGCGGCGAAAACACTCGAGGAAGCCGACATCGTTTTTGTCAACGGTCTGGTACTCGAAGAGCCGACGAAGGATCTCGCAACCGCAAACATCTCGGATGGCGCGACGATCTGCGAAATCGGCACCGAGGTCCTGCCCGAAGAGCAGTGGATCTACGACTTCTCTTTCCCGAAAGACGGCGGCAAGCCGAATCCGCATCTCTGGACCGATCCATCGATGGCGAAGAAATATGCGCTGGTCATTGCCGATGCGTTGAAGGCGAGCGATCCGGGCAACGCCGAAACGTACGCGGCCAACTACGACACGTTCGCCGGCAGGATCGACGTGCTCGACGCAGCGTTGCGCGCCGCAACCGAAACGTTGCCGGTCGATGCGCGCAAGCTCGTCACGTACCACGACGCCTACGCATACTTCGCGCGCACTTACGGCTGGAAAGTCGTCGGTGCCATACAACCCTCATCGTTCGAAGAGCCGACACCCAAAGAGATCGCCGACCTGATCGACCAGGTGAAGTCCGAGAACGTCAAGGCCGTTTTCGGTAGCGAGGTGTTCCCGTCGCCGGTGCTCGAACAGATCGGCAACGAGGCCGGCGTCACGTACGTCGACGAACTTCGCGACGACGATCTTCTTGGCGAACCCGGCGACCCCGAACATTCGTGGATGGGCCTCATGCGCTTCGACTACGTGACCATGATCGAGGCTCTCGGCGGCGATGCATCGGCGCTGAAGGCACTCGACGTTTCCAATATTTCCGACGACAAAGCGAGCTACCCACAATGAACCTGAAACCCGTTTCCGGCGAAGCCCTCGTTGCGTGTCACCACTTGACCTGCGCGTTCGGCGACAACGTTGTCGTCAACGACGTCACCTTCACCGTCGAACGAGGTGAATTCGTCGGCATCGTCGGGCCGTCCGGATCCGGCAAGACAACGCTTCTGCGCTCGATTCTCGGCATGGTCGAGCCGGTGCACGGCGAAGTGGCGACACTGCGCGGTGCCCGACTCGGGTACGTGCCACAAGTCGAGTCGGTCGACTGGAACTTCCCGGTCACGGTGCTCGAGGTCATGGTCATGACGCGCGGTCAGCGCGGATGGTGGCCGAAGATCACGAATGCGGAACGCCGCGCCGCCAACGAGACCCTCGAACGCCTTGGTCTCGGTGGCCTGGGCAACCGGCACATCCGTGAACTGTCGGGTGGCCAGCAACAGCGTGTGTTCGTCGCGCGCGCTCTCTTCCACAACCCCGATCTTCTGGTTCTCGACGAACCGACCTCGGGTGTCGACGTGCGTACGCGTCACGAGGTGTTGCACCTCCTCGCCGACCTTCACGAACAGGGGATCTCGGTTCTCCTCACGACCCACGACCTGAACGGTCTCGCAGCCCACCTGCCACGACTCGTCTGCCTGAACCGCGAAATCATCGCCGACGGCGAACCGCGCGAGGTTCTCGTTCCGACCGTGCTCGAGCGGCTTTACGGCGCGCCGATGCACGTGCTCGAACACGGCGGCATGCCCGTGGTGCTCGATCACGCAGAGGGCGCGGTCATCAAGCCGTTCCGCCCGCGGGTGGTCTCGCGGTGAAATCGACGTTGCTCGGTGCCGGGCTGTTCGAACCGTACGGATTCCAGTTCTTCCGCAACGGCATCGTCGTCGCCACGGCGGCCGGTGCGCTGTGCGGGCTGCTCGGAGTGTTCGTCGTTCTGCGCGGCATGTCGTACATCGGCCACGGCCTTTCGCACGCGGTGTTCGGTGGCGCGGCGGCATCGGCGGTGATGAACTTCAACTACTTCGTCGGTGCGGGCCTGTGGGGAATCATCTCGGGAGTCCTCATCGGACGCATCGCGCGCCGACGGATTCTCGGAGCGGACGCGGCGATCGGTGTGGTCACCACGGCTTCGTTCGCGGTCGGCCTCGCGCTGCTCAACCGTTACGGACAGGCCAAGCGCAGCATCGAGGCGGTGCTTTTCGGCAGCGTTCTCGGCGTGAAGACCGGTGACATCATCGCGGTGGTCATCGTCGGTGCGCTTGCCACCGCGGTGATCGTTGTCGGTTACCGACGTTTCCTGTTCTCCACGTTCGACCCCGACGTTGCCCGCGTGTCGGGAGTGAGGGTTGGCGTAATGGAGGCGGCGTTGATGGTGATGCTGTCGTTGACCATCCTCGTCACCATGCGCGTCATCGGAACGCTGCTCATTTCCGCACTCCTGGTCATTCCCGCGGCCACCGCTCGGATGCTGACCAACAGGTTTGCCCGCATGCTGTGGTTGTCACCTCTGATCGGCGCAGGCGCGGCGTTTTTCGGGATGAACCTCGCGTATCACACCGACACTTCGGCGGCCGCCATGATCATCCTCGTCGGTGCGGCGGCGTTCACCGGCGTGTACGCGGCGTCGGGTGTCAAGGGCAAGCGGCGCGTTGCGGCGCTAGGGCACCTGTAGAACCCACTCGACGCCGTTCGGGGTGTCTCGTACCTCGACCTTTGCGCCGGCGAGTGCATCGCGGATGATGTCGGACAGGTCGTAACGCTTCTCTGCGCGAACAACTCGACGGATCTCGAGGATTGCCTCGACGTACGGGGCGACGACGTGACGTGGTTCGACGAGACCCGACCTGGCCGCTTCGCCGAGCTTCAGAATCATTCCGCGGAACGTGTCGCGGGCAAACTCGCCGTCGGTGCCGGTCAATGTGTCGGCCGACCACTGCTTGATGTCGGCTTCGAGCGCGAGCACGGCACGGGTTGCGCCGTTTGCATCGCCCGATGCGAGTGCGGTTTCAAATTCGGTCTTGCGAAGCTCGGCGGCACCGCGCAACGAATCGACCCCTTCCTCGCGATCGCTCGTGCTCTTCGGCTCGGCGCTGGTTTCGCGGTGAGTTGGAGTGGGGGCCGCGACACCGTTGCGCGGGTCCTGCAGCACGGCGAGGGACAGCACTTCGCCCGAAACATGAACGCGTGATTCGCCGTCGACGCGCAAGGTGAGCGTGCCGTTGCCGACGACCGTTGCGGTTCCGGCATCGAAATCGATGACGACACCAGTGTGCTCGTCGATGCCCATCACGTATTGGTCGGCCGACAGTTCGGCTTCGAGCGTGACGAGGCGACGTT
>CAYFNP010000142.1:0-4614 GCA_964344425.1 uncultured Bifidobacterium sp.
TGGGCGACGATGTTGCCGCCGTCGACGCGCGTCCCGCTGCGGGGACAAGCAAGCAACGGCCAGTCGAGAACCGACGCGAGCAGCGTGGCCGCCGAGGCATAGGCCGTCAGCGCCCAACCACCGCCGGGATCTCCCGCGACGATGACTCCCTTGCGCCCGACCAGCCGGTGTGCGAGGTCGTCGATCTCCCAGTCGGTCAGGGTCACTCGACCGTGAAGATGTCCCGACCATGGGCCGTCGTGATCGCGCGTCGTGGGCATGTCGCGCACGCGCCCGACCAACGGCTCGCGGAACGGCAGATTCAGATGCACGGGCCCCGGCACCGGCGACACCGTTCGCGCCACCACGTGGTCGGCGAGCGCACGCCACGACGACGCAGCCTCGTACGCCGCGACACCCGGGTCGTGGAACCAACGCACTGCGCTGCCGAACAGCGCAGTTTGGTCGATGGTCTGCGGTGCACCGACGTCGCGCAATTCCGGCGGACGATCGGCGGTGCACACGATCATCGGTACCGAACTGAGATGCGCCTCGACGACCGCGGCGTGAAAATGCGTCGCCGCTGTTCCCGACGTACACAGAACGATCGCGGGCGCTCCGGTGACCTTTGCCGATCCGAGCGCCGCGAAGGCCGCCCCGCGCTCGTCGAGGAAGACCTCGATCGTCATTCGCGGGTCAGCGGCAAGGGCCAAAGCGAGGGGCGTCGATCGTGAGCCCGGAGCAATGAACGCCTTGTTGACACCGCACCGAGCCCATTCGTCGACCAACGTCGCACAGAACGTCGCCTGTGCGTCGGCCTGGCGGGATGTGGAGGGGTCTATCGTGTCGTTCATGAAGGTCGAGATTTGGTCGGATGTGGTGTGTCCGTGGTGCTACATCGGCAAGAAACGATTCGAGGACGCAGTTCAACGTCTCAGTGACGAGGGTACCGAAATCGACCTCGAAGTGACGTTTCGTCCGTTCCAGCTCGACCCAAGCGCCCCGGTCGGCGGAACCAGCCCGGTCGCCGAGGCCTACGCGAAGAAGTTCGGTGGGCCCGACAAGGCGGCGAAGATCATCGACCATGTGACGCGCGTCGCGTCCGACTCGGGAATCGAGTTCAACATGGACATCGCGCTGCGGGCCAACACACTGCGCGCCCACCGCATGATGCACCTCGCTCTCGTCCACAACGGCGCCGACGCGCAACGTCGGATGAAGCAACGTCTTCTCGAGGCGTACTTCACCGAGGGCCGCAACGTCGCGGCAGACGACGTACTGCTCGAGGCCGCGACCGCCGCGGGCATTCCCGTCGAAACTGCACAAGGCTGGCTCGACTCCGACGAAGGCGACGCCGACGTTCGTCGCGACATCATCGAGGCGGGCGAACTGGGCATCACGGCCGTGCCGACCTTCGTCATCGACGGTCGCTGGGCAATTCCCGGCGCGCAGGACGTGGACGTCTTCGTGCGCGCGCTACGGCGCATGCACGAGAAGTCACTCGCCGGCGAATGATTCCCCGAAGGGTCGTCCTGCTTCACGGCTTCACCCAGGGTGGCGGTATTTGGATTCCGGTCATGGAGGCCATGACCACGCGAGCACCCGTCGACGCTCCCGACCTTCCCGGCCACGGCTCGGCGAGTTCGCAAACAACCAACCTCATCGATACGTCCGATGAACTCGCGTTGCGGTTCGGCAACTCGGCGTGGGTCGGCTACTCCATGGGCGGTCGTTTCGCACTTCACGTCGCGACACGCCATCCCGATGCGGTGTCGCACCTCGTCCTCTGCAGTACCACGGCGGGCATCGAACACGACGACGAACGAGCCGCGCGCCGAGCCGCCGACCACCAACTCGCCCGTCACATCCGCGACGTCGGCGTCAGTCCGTTCCTTGCCGAATGGACCAGCCAACCGATGTTCGCAGGACTGAAACGCACCCCACTCGATCTCGAGGTTCGTGCAGAAAACACCGCCGAGGGCCTGGCGTCCAGCCTCGAGACGTGCGGCGCGGGCGAACAAAGCCCGCTGTGGGAACTGCTTCCGACATTGCGGATGCCCGTCCTTGTCGTCGCCGGAGCGCGTGACGAGAAGTTCTGTCGGATCGGCGAGCGAATGGCGGCGCTCATCGGCAGCAACGCCGAGTTCGTCGTCGCCGAAGGTGCCGGTCACGCCGTGCCCTTCGAGCGTCCGCAAGCATTCGCCGATCTGGTCAGCGACTTTCTGCGCTGACCGCCACGGTCGCCTCAGGCGCCGAGAAGAAGACCGAGCGCGAACACGGCACCGAAGACCATCTGCGCCCTTCCCGTGGCGCCCAACGCCGCGATGAGTTCGGCGCCTCTTGCACCACCTCGCACGACGCGCACGGCTGGCCCGATCGCGGCGAGGCCGATCAACCCGATCACGGCCGAAGGTCGCTGCACGCCGCACGCCACCACCGCCAGTGCACCGGCGACGAAGAGCAACACGAAGAATCCACGCGTGCGCGCATCGCCGAGACGCACCGCCAACGTGCGCTTGCCCGCGACGGTATCGGTGGGAATGTCACGAAGGTTGTTCACCACGAGAAGTGCACACGCGAGACACCCGACCGGCACCGATGCGATCCACGCGAGGCTCGGCAGGCTCTCGGTGACCGCGAAGGTGGTACCCACCGTCGCGACGACGCCGAAGAACACGAAAACGAACACCTCGCCGAGTCCGAGATAGCCGTAAGGATTCGAGCCGCCCGTGTAGAACCACGCCGCAGCGATTGCGGCCACCCCGACGACGAGCAACCACAAGGACGTCGTCAGAGCGATCGACAATCCGGCTGCAGCCGCAACCCCGAACGACAGGAACGCGGCAAGCTTCACCTTTCGCGGCTCGACAAGCCCCGACCCGACCAGACGAAGGGGCCCGACCCGAACGTCGTCCGTACCGCGCACACCGTCGCTGTAATCGTTGGCGTAATTGACGCCCACCTGAAGCGCGAGGCTGACCACGAGAGCGGGAACTGCTCGCCACCACACCGTGCCCTCGCGCCCGGTGGCGACTGCGAGCCCGACGAGAACGGGGACAACCGCCGCAGGAAGCGTCCGCGGACGGGCACCTGCAATCCACACGTTCATGTCAACAACCCTACGCTGGTCTGGTGCGCGAACTCGTGGCCATCGACACCTCGTCCGCGTCCATCATCGTCTCGACCGTGAGGAAACTCTGGGACAACGGCAACTCGGCACTCGTGGTCGACCAGCGCCTGCCAACGGCAGCAAAGACGACGCTCGTCGAGAGACTCGGCGTACACCGTGTTTTCGACGGCACCTCCATGTCGACCCGATTGTCGACCGCCGAACCGATGCGCGAAGACGACGCGCTCGTCGTGGCAACAAGCGGCACGTCGGGCGAGGCGAAGGGAGTCATCCACACGCACGCCGGACTTCGCGCAGCGTCGATCGCCACCGCCGCCGCCCTTGGCTGCGGTGCCGAAGCACACTGGCTCGCCTGCCTGCCCCTGTCGCACATCGGCGGCTTCGGTGTGGTCACACGCGCCCTGCACACCGGGGCCGGGCTCACCGTTCTCGACGGCTTCGATCCGTCTGCCGTCGAATCCTCGCAAGCCACTCACGTGTCGTTGGTCGCGACCGCACTCGCACGCATCGAGGCGACCCTGTTTCGACGGATCCTTCTGGGTGGCTCCCGTCCGCCTGCCGCGGTGCCACACAACGTCACGACGACCTATGGGCTCACCGAGTCGTGCGGCGGAATCGTTTACGACAGGCGTCCGATCCCCGGAGTGTCGGTGCGTATCGCAGACGACGGCGAGGTGCTCTTGCGCGGCCCGATGATCATGGATCGCTACCGGAACGCGGACCTCGTCTCACCCGTCGACCCCGATGGCTGGCTGCACACTGCCGATTTCGGGTCGATCAGCGAAGGGCTACTCCACGTTCACGGACGACGCGGCGATCTCATCATCACCGGCGGAGAGAACGTCTGGCCCGACGCCGTCGAACGCGTACTGGCGACCCACCCCGACATCGTCGAGTGTTGCGTGGCGGGAATCGACGACCCCGAGTGGGGCCAACGCGTCGTTGCGTGGATCGTGTCGACGTCGCACGGAAAGCCGTCCATCGATGAAATCCGCGACCACGTCGCTGAAGAACTTCCACGATTCTGCGCCCCGCGTGAGGTGCGCTACGTCGCATCCCTTCCGCGCACCGCACTCGGCAAGGTCATCCGTCGCGAACTGGCACAGGGGCTAGCGTCGCCCGAGTGACACTCCCCGCGGCGTTCCGCCGTCAATGGATCGCCTCGGCCATTTCCAACATCGGTGACGGCATGGATGCGGCGGCGGGTCCGCTTCTGGCCGCCACATTGACCAACGACCCGCGTCTGATCGCCCTTGTCGGCGTCGGAGCATCCCTTCCTTGGTTGGTGCTGACACTGCCACTCGGTGTCGTCATCGACCGCCTCGATCGGCGAACGCTCATGGTTCGAGCGAATTGGACGCGCTGCCTGTTGTTCGGACTCATCGCGCTGCTCTCTGCCACCGGGACGATGAGCATCGGGTTTCTCGTAGCGATCATCACACTCGTCGGTGTGTGCGAGGTGATCTTCGACATGTCGGCGCAAGCCTTCCTTCCCGCAATCGTTC
>CAYFNP010000143.1:0-4586 GCA_964344425.1 uncultured Bifidobacterium sp.
GTTCCCGAGCAACGTCGGCGATAGCCCGACGCTCGTGGTCGGTCAGCACCATGCCCGTCGGATTGTGGGGCGAGTTGACGAGGATCGCGCGCGTGCGCGGCCCGACGAGAGACTTCAGGCGATCGATGTCCGGCCGGTACGCGGGAGGCTCGAGCAACAACGGCACGGTGCGGGCGCCGGCAAGCGCGATGCACGCCTGGTAGCTGTCGTACATCGGCTCGAGACACACCACCTCGTCGCCGTCGACCAGCAAACCGAGCAGAGCCGCGGCGAGACCCTCGGTCGCACCCGCGGTGACGAGCACTTCGGAATCAGGATCGACGTCGACGTCGTAGAAACGTTTTTGGTGTGCCGCAATCGCCTCGCGGAGAACCGCCATGCCCGGACCCGGCGGATACTGGTTGACGCCACCGCGGATGGCGTCGATGGCGGCAGAAAGAACCTCGTCGGGGCCATCGGTGTCGGGAAAACCCTGGCCAAGATTCACCGCGCCGAGTTCGACCGCGAGCGCCGACATCTCGGCGAAGATCGTCGTTCCGAACGGCGCGAGCCGAGGATTGATGCCCGCGGGTTGCGTCACTTTCCGCTGAGCGCAGCGACGACCGGTGCCATCGCGGCGGTGGCGTCCTGCTGGAAGGCGATGTAGTTGATGCCCCACCGCTCGCGCAGTGCGATCAGGTTCTCCTTGATCTGTTCGACGCTACCGATCTGGAAGTAGGGCGCAGTCAGCACAACTTCGGGAGGAAGACCGAATGCCGGCGCGTACTTCTCGGCGACGCCCTTCGGGTCATCGGTCACGACCGTGACGAACACCTGCAGTGACAGCTCGACTTCATCGAAACGGTCGCCCGCCCCCGCCTTGATGTAGCGAATCTTCTCGTCGACAACGTCGGCAGCGGCCGTGGCCATCGATCGCGGGTTGATCGCCCGACCAACGATCTTCGGGTTGATGCCCACGATGTCGGCCTTGCGCCCCGCCATGCCGAGCAACTTCTCTCCTCCGCCACCAACGATGATCGGAATGTTCGACACGGGCTTAGGCCAAGCATCGATCTCGGACACGCTGTAGAAGCGTCCGTCATGCGAGAACGCACCCTGACCCCACAAGCCGCGCATCACGTCGATCGCTTCTTCCATGCGCTGGATGCGGGTGATCGCATCCGACTGCTCGATGCCGGTGATCGTGTAGTCCTCTTTCATCCAGCCGGCACCGAGGCCGAGCATGAAACGACCGTCCGACAACATGTCGATGGTGGCCGCCTCTTTCGCAAAGACGACCGGGTTACGGAAGTCGTTGCCGGCGACCAGGGTTCCGACCTTCAGCGTCGAAGTGGCGCACGCTGCCGCCATCAGCGCGGGAACGGGCGCCAACTGCTTCGTGTAGTGATCGTCGATCTGAAGACTGACGTAGCCGAGGTCCTCGGCTTGCTTGGCGATGTCGGCCCACTCGCGGCCGCTGTTGGCCACTTTTGCCTTCGCTCCGAAACGGAAGGGTCGCTTGGTTGTCATGCGGGTCACCCTAGTTGTCGGGAACCAGCACCACCTTGCCCGCCACGCGGCGCGCCTCGAGGTCGGCCAATGCCGTCGCCGCCTGCGACAGTGGGTACGAGGTGGGTTCGACCGGGGACAAGCGTCCCGCGCCGATCAGGCCGAGCACGTCGCGCAACATCGCGGCGTTGCCATCGGGATTCCGCATTGCCCACGCGCCCCAATCGACGCCGATGACCTTGCGGTTGCGCAACAGCACCTGGTTCGCGGCCAGTTTCGGGATGCCCCCGACGAAACCGATGACCAGATACGTGCCGTCCTCGCCGAGCGCCCGCAGACACACTTCGCCCAACGACCCACCAACCGGGTCGTAAAGAACGTCGACACCGCCACCCGAAAGTTGTTTGGCGCTTTCCTTCACCGCGTCGTCACCCGTCGACACGTCGATCGCGTGCACGGCTCCACGTGACAGCGCAAGCGAACGCTTGTCGTCGCTGGACGCAGCGGCGATGACATCGAAACCCAGTGCAACGCCGATGTCGACGGCCGCCAGACCGACCCCACCACCGGCACCGAGAACGAGCAACGTGCGTCCCTTGTTTGCCTGCGGGTTGTTCGGGTCCAACCCCAGGCGATGGACGAAGGCGAACCATCCGGTCAGATAGCTCTGCAGAAAACTCGCCGCCTGGCCGGTCGACATCGCATCGGGGATCTCGACCAGACGGTCCGGTTTCGCAACCGCCTGCGAGGCGAAGCCACCGAAACCGAGGTTTGCCAACACGCGCTTGCCCAACTGCACTCCGCTCACGTCGTCGGCGACCTCGATCACCTCGCCGACGACTTCCATCCCCGGAACGAACGGCACCGGCGGCTTGATCTGATAGCGCCCCTGGGCAAGCAGGCCGTCGACGTAGTTCACACCGCTCGCGAGCACCTTCAGTCGAACATGACCGGGCTTCAGAACGGGGTCGTCGACGTCGACAACCGTGAGATTCTCGAGTGGACCGAATTCGTTGCACACGACGGCTCGCATGGGCCGTACCGTACCGCAGTCGCTACTGTCGCCACATGACGAGCACGCCACGGTCGGCCGCCGAAACTTTCGCCCCGAATCTCTTCCGCAACAGGACGGTGCTCGTCACCGGAGGCGGTCGCGGCATCGGACGCTCGACCGCACTCGGATTTGCCGAACTCGGAGCGTCGGTTGCCATCGCGGCACGCGACAAGGACAATCTCGAGCGCACGCTCCACGATCTCCACGACCTTGGTGTTCCCTGTACGTCGTTCGTCGCCGACATCCGCAACACCGAAAGCGTCGAGGCCCTGCGCGAGCACGTCATCGAAACCTTCGGTCGACTCGACTTTCTCGTGAACAACGCGGGCGGCCAGTTCCCCGCCCGCCCATCGCAGATTTCCGATCGTGGTTTCCGCGCGGTGGTCGACCTGAACCTGCACGGCACCTGGAACATGCTCAGCCGCTTCGTGCCCGACCTCATCGCCGCCGGCGACGGCTCGGTCGTCAACATCGTGCACAACCAGGTTGGTGAGCGAGGTGCCCCGCTGTTCATCCATTCCGGCGCCGCGCGAGCGGGCGTCGTCAACCTCACGCGGACTGCCGCGCTCTACCTGGCACACCGCGGCGTCACCGTGAACGCTCTCGCACCCGGTCCCGTCGACACGCAGGGTTTCCGCGAGGAAGAAGTGGCCAACATCTCGCCCGACACCGTCGCCTACACGAAGCGAATCATCGAGGACACCCCGATCGGGCGCCTGCAGAGTCCCGAAGAGACGGCCGCGCACATCCTGTTCCTTTGCTCCCCCGCGGCACGTTCGATCACCGGCCAACTCATCGTGGCCGACGCGGGCAACGCGATGGGCAACCAGAACGCGGTGTACCAACCCGACATCGAGTGGTGACGATCAGCCGACGCTGACGTTCACCACGCGACGGGGAAGGTTCGCTTTCCCCACAGGAGAAACGTCTCGATACGTTCCGGCTCGCCGACCAACCGCAATCCGGGGACGGCCGTGACGAGTTTGCGAAGTGCAATGCGCGCCTCGGTACGCGCAAGGGCCGCACCCGGACACACGTGTGTCCCGAATCCGAACGAAAGATGCTGACGCAGGCGGTTCGGGTCACGGTCGAGACGGAATCGATCGGGGTCGTCCCAGACGTCGGCATCGCGGTTGGCCGATGCGTACAACACGTGCACCTTCTCCTCGGCGGGAATCTCGGTGCCCGACATCGACACGGGGCACGTTGTCGTTCGGTACAGGCCGAGCACCGGTGGATCGAACCGCAGACTCTCCTCGACGGCTACATCGACGAGGTCGGGATTCTCGACCACGGCGTGCCACAGATGCGGCTCGGCGAGCAGCCTCCAGAGCATGTTGGTGATCAGTGACGTCGTGGTCTCGTTGCCACCCACGAGAATCTGTGTCAGCAGCGACAGCATCTCGGCGTCGGTGATGGGCTGTTCCTCGTCGAGCGATGCCGACACGATGTCGGAGATGATGTCGACGGGCATTTCGCCGCCGCTACGGGCAATGACACGCCGCTTGTCGGCCTCGGCAAGCATGTACTCGGCCAGCGCGCGGCGTGCCCGGGCTTCGCGCTCGGGGTCCGTACCGTTCATCCCCTGCAGTTGCGAGTCGCTCCACTCCTTGAACGTGTCGCGCATCTCTTCGGGAACGCCCAGCATGCGCGCGATCACGATCACCGGAAGCGGCATCGCAAGCGCATCGTGCAGGTCTGCAGTGCGACCCGGCGACGAGACCATGTCGTCAACCAACTCGTCGACGAGGTCCGTGATCATCGGCTCGAGAGCCAATGCCGCCCGCGGCGTGAACGATGTGTTGATGAGACGGCGGAAACGGGTGTGTTCGGGCGGGTCGTTGAACAGTGCGATCGCCGACTTGCGATGGGGCCCCTGCCCCCAGAACGACGAGAACGACCCGATGTCCTTCAATGCACCGAGGACGTCGTCGTGCTTGGTCAGGCTGTAGAAGGTGAACCCGCCCCCCGTGAACCTGTGAACCGGACACGATTCGCGCAGGCGTTTGTGAGCCGCCGCAGGATCGTTGAAGTCCTCGCCGGC
>CAYFNP010000144.1:0-2897 GCA_964344425.1 uncultured Bifidobacterium sp.
CTGGGTGAGGCCGGCCCGATGCCTTGCCTCTTCAATGATTTCGCCAGCCATGGAAGGTAATGTATCCGAACGGATACCAATTTTTGGAGGGTCCGTTAACGAATTGGTCAGGCCGACAGGTCGCGCAGCAGATCGAGCGCGGCGCGTTCGATGGCGGTGCGGGTCTTCGTCGTTGCTTCGTCGAGTCCGAAGAGTGACGTCAGGTTCGCGACGGGAAAGTCGACCTCGACGTCTGCATCGCCGACGACGGCACAGAACTTTTTGCCCTTCGATTCGGCGAGGCCCTGCATTCCGCCGACGACCTTGCCGGCGAAGCTTTGGTCGTCCATGAATCCCTCGCCGGTGACGACGATGTCGCAGCGTTCGACGCGCTCGTCGAGTTCGATTTCGTCGGCGACGACGTCGAAACCCGGAACGATGCGCGCACCGAGTGCGGCAAGTCCGCCGGCCAATCCGCCCGCTGCACCCGCGCCCTCGATGTTGGTGACATCGACACCGAATTGTTCGCGGTACAACTGCGCCAGTCGATCGAGACGACCCGTCAACAGGTTGACCTGGTTGGGTGTTGCACCTTTCTGCGGAGCGAACACCCGTGCCGCATCGGTGAAGAGCGTGGTGACGTCGCATGCGACGATGAACTCGACGGCCTTCAGGCGCGCGGGGGCGTGGATCGCGCGCACTGCGCCGTAGCCGCCGTCGGTGGTTGCCGAGCCGCCGAGACACACGATGATCTTCTTTGCACCCGCGTCGAGGGCGAGGTCGATCAGTTCGCCGGTTCCCGACGTGCTTGCCGCGACGGGGTCGTTGCGATCGGCGCCACCCACCAACTGCAGGCCGGATGCGCGCGCCATTTCGATGACGGCGACGTCACGCGACAACCTCCATGCGGCCTCGACGGTGTCACCGAGTGGACCCGTGACACGGCTGGTGCGGTTCGGTCCACCCAGCACGTCGAGGGTTCCCTCGCCGCCATCGGCAAGCGGTGCCTCGTCGCAGTCGAAACCGAGTTCCCAACAGGCGTGGCCGACCGCCGCACAGGCTTCCTTTGCGGTCGCGGTGCCGCGGAACTTGTCGAGGGCGGCGAGCACGCGCATGGCGGAAGCGTAGGGTCTGGTCATGAGTTCAGGAAACGTCGATTCTCTTCTCGACCTTGATGCAAACGACCAGATCGGCGCTCTGCATCGCGGCATGGTGTCACCGGCGGAACTGACGGCCGCCGCAATCGCGCGGGCCGAGGCGATCAATCCGAAGTTGAATGCAATCATCCATCCGCGTTTCGAGAAGGCAACGAACGAGGCGGCGGCACTGTCGAAGGGTCCGATCACGACGCCGTTGCACGGCGTGCCGATCGTGGTGAAGGACCTCGAGGCGGCGATGGCCGGCGAGCCGCACCACATGGGTTCGCGCGTGCTGAAGAACGCAGGTTTCACC
Source organism: uncultured Bifidobacterium sp. (assembly GCA_964344425.1). Lineage (GTDB taxonomy): Bacteria > Actinomycetota > Acidimicrobiia > Acidimicrobiales > Ilumatobacteraceae > F1-20-MAGs119. The sequence goes on from CAYFNP010000144.1 coordinate 1,432, forward strand.
GCGCCGGTCGATTCGTTCATCGCGCGCCGTCTGCGTCGCGCCGGCGCCGTGGTGATCGGCCGCACGAACACCCCCGAGTTCGGCAGCACCATCACGACGGAACCACTTGCGTACGGTGCGGCACATAATCCGTGGAACCTCGGTCATTCGACAGGTGGTTCATCGGGCGGTTCGGCCGCGTCGGTGTCGGCGCGCATCGTCGCCGTCGGTCATGCGAACGACGGCGGCGGATCGATTCGCATTCCCGCAAGTGAGTGCGGCCTGGTGGGACTGAAGCCGTCACGCGGACGGGTCAGCAAGGGTCCCGAGACGGGCGAGTCGTGGATGGGTGCGACGATCGACGGTGTGGTGACGCGCAGCGTGCGTGACACCGCGCTGATGCTGGACATCCTGTCGGGTTACGAAACGGGTGACCCCTACACCGCGCCGCCGTTCGCGCGACCGTTGTTGGAAGAAGTCGGTCGCCCCGTTGGCTTCCTGCGCATCGGCATTCTCGACCGACCGTTGATGGAGGGTGGCGTTGACCACCCGGAAACCCGTGAGTCGATGGTGCGCACCCGCGCGTTGCTCGAATCGCTGGGCCACATCGTCGAGGATGCGCATCCCGCGGCGATGGGTGACCCCGACTTCGCCGACACGTTCACGGGCATCGTCGCCGTCGCGACCGACGTCGGTCTGGTGCAGATCGAGCAACTACTCGGCCGACCGATGGGCGAGGACGACATCGAAGGGGACAACCTCTTCATGCGCGAAATCGGCAGGTCGATCTCGGCGACGCAGTACATCAACATGGTGAACTGGATGCACGCCTGGTCGCGGCGCATGCTCGATTGGTGGACGCCGACCGATGGCTCGCAGGGTTACGACCTGCTGGTCACGCCCACCCTTGCCGGTCCTCCGCCTGAACTGGGTTGGCTGACCGGACCCGAGGCCGGCATCCGACTGCGTTCGATCCTGCAGTACACCGCACAGTTCAACGTCACCGGACAACCAGCGATCAGCCTTCCGTTGCACTGGAGTTCAACGGGTCTTCCGATGGGCGTGCAATTCGTCGCTGCGGCGAATCGTGAAGACGTGCTCGTTCGCATTGCGTCGCAACTCGAGGCCGCAGCACCTTGGCGCGACAAAGTGCCGCCGATAGCGTGACGCCATGGCAACAGTTCGCATCCCCACCACCATGCGCCCCATCTCGGGCGGAGCATCCACCGTCCAGGTCGACGGCGCCACGCTTGGTGAGGTGTTGCGCAATCTCGAGGCAAAGCACCCGGGGTTCGGCGAGCGTCTCTTCGACGACACCGGTGCGCTGCGCAAGTTCGTGAACGTGTTCGTCGCCGACGACGACGTGCGCTACCTGCAGGGTCTCGACACGCCGGTTCCGGCCAGCGAAACCGTCTCGATCATTCCGGCAGTCGCGGGCGGCTGAGCCGCACGCGACCAATGGATACGGCGGGCGGCTGAGGGGTCAG
>CAYFNP010000144.1:2997-4560 GCA_964344425.1 uncultured Bifidobacterium sp.
GCGGGCGGCTGAGCCGCACGCGACCAATGGATACGGCGGGCGGCTGAGGGGTCAGATCTCGCAGTAGAGCGAGACGGATGACTTCATCACCATCGGTTCGGCTGCCTTGCCGACCTGAGTGGTCGGTGTGCCCTTGTAGCAACCGATGATGTAGGGGAATGCTTCGGTGATGTAGTAGCGGTACTTGCCGCTTGCATCGACGCGGCCGTTGCATTCGTCGAGAACGTTGGCTCCGCCACCGACGTAGGTGTAGGCGTTCCACGAATTCGACTTCGGATTGCCGGTCATCTTGTAACCCGACAGGTACGTGTAGCCGGGATTCGAATAAATGGGGAAGCCGTCGTTTGCGTAGCCGACGATGGTTTCGTTCAGATAGCAGTCGTTCACTGCGAGGATCGCGTGGTAGTGGTAGTCGCCCGCGTAGCCGGTGTGTCCCTTGCACGAGTCGAGAAGGTTGTTGTACACGGGATCGCCGAACGCTTCCTGTTGGGGAACGGGTCCTTCCATCGGACCAAAGATCGGAAGACCCGTCACGGTGAATGCAACGGTTCCCAGTTGTCCGGCGATGCTGGTCGCAGACGCAGCGATCTTCGGTGACGTCGTCACCTTCCATGTGTAGGTCTGTTCACGCAGGGCGTTCGGCGTCTTCGGCGTGAAGGTGTAACCGATCATGCCGTTCGAACTGACGGTCAGGGTTCCACTACTGCACGATGCCGAGACCTTGGGCTTTGCGTACGAGCCGCCCGCGCCGGGTGCGGCCGACATGTCGACGAACTTGTACGAGGCGTCGCAACCGGCGGCGGTCGTGCCACCGGTGACCGTGGATGATTCGGCGACGACGAACGACCGGGTGAACGTGCGGGCCGCGTATGCGCGCCATGCCGCGACCTTGACGGTGAGCTTGCACGAGCCCGACGTGGACGTCGTGATCTTCGACGACTTCACGGCACACGAGCCCGAGGCCTTCCACGTCTGCTTGCCCGACGAGGTGGTGGAGAAGAGTGCCGTGGTGGCGTAGGTCGACTTCGGAGCGAGTTGGGTGACCTTCCACGTTCCCGTTGGTCGGGTGGCGGCATTGGCGACGGTGGGCAGACCGAGGGCCGTGACGGCCAGGCAGACAACTGCGGCGACGGCGAACCGGCGCGGGGCGGGGAGGCGGCGAACGAACTTCATGGGTCGATTCTGTGTCGCGGCGACCGTTGAGTGCGGTCAGCAATCGAAGAAGTTGGCAAGAACCGTTCCTCGGAAACCCTTTGGTGGCGGGGGTTGGCGGGTTAGCACTCCCGCCATTAGAGTGCTAGCACTCGCACACCCCGAGTGCGAGAACCGTGGCCCGCGGTTCCCCGATGGACCCGAGCCCGGCACAGCAGATTCCAGAGAAATAGAGGACAACCATGGCAAAGATCATCGCTTTCGACGAGCAGGCCCGGCGCGGTCTCGAGGCAGGCATGAACAAGTTGGCCGATGCCGTTCGTGTCACCCTCGGACCAAAGGGTCGCAACGTCGTTCTCGACAAGAAGTGGGGCGCACCCACCATCACCAACGACGGTGTGTCGATTGCCA
>CAYFNP010000145.1:0-4513 GCA_964344425.1 uncultured Bifidobacterium sp.
CTTTCTCGGATCAGGCCGGAATCAGGTAGACGAGGGTGAAGATGATGATCCAGACGATGTCGACGAAGTGCCAGTAAAGACCGACCAGCTCGATGACCTCGGCCTTGTCGCCCGGAACCTTGCTGCGCTTGATGATGGCGACAAGCGAGAACAACATGATGATGCCGACAGTGACGTGTACCCCGTGGAATCCGGTGAGGGTGTAGAACGACGAGCCGAACAAGCTGGTCGTGTAGCCCAGACCCTCGTTGTACATCGCGGTGAATTCGTACACCTGACCGCCGACGAACGTTGCGCCGAGGAGGCCCGTGACCGTGAGCCACAGCGTGGTGCCGCGGTCGTCGCGATTCTGCGCGGCCGCAACGGCGAGCACCATGGTCAACGAGCTCATGAGAAGCACGAAGCTGCTGACCGAGGTGAACGGAATGTCGTAGACGTTGCCCGGACGAGGACCGTTGCCGACACGACCGCGGTACAGCATGTACGTGCTGATGAGGCCACCGAAGAGGAGGCACTCGGACCCGAGGAACAGCCACATTCCCAACTTGTTGTTGGACAGCCCGGTCGAGCTGTGGTGGCCGTGTTCGGCGTGATGAACTGCTGCGTCAGCCAAGGGGTGACAACTCCTTCGTGCCCTCCCCCGATGCAGGGGGATCGAAATCGGTGTCGGGAGCCGTGGAAGGCTCGAGGGACCATCCGTACATCGCAAGCACCACGACTGCGGCGCCGACGATTGCGACGGGGATCGCGTAGATCACGCCGAGCGCAATGATCGGCAGACCGGATGCGAGCAGGATCGGCCAGTACGACGGCGAGGGCATGTGAATGTGCGCGTCCGCGTTGGCTTCTTGGTCACGCAGGATGTCCTCGGCCGTCGCAACCTGCTTGATCTCGTGGGTCGTCGCGTCCTGGGCGTACTTGCGGTGGAAGAACTCGTCGAGGTGATGCACGGTCGGGATCGCGTCGAAGTTGTGCTCCTTCGGCGGGTTCGCGGTCATCCATTCGAGCGTGCGTGCATCCCACGGATCGAGTGGCGCTACCTGCTTGCTGCGTGCCGTCTTGAACACGTTGATCAAGAACAACAGAACGCCGACCGCAAGAATCAGCGAGCCGAGCGAAGCGATGCGGTTCCAGAAGCCGAGGTTGAAGAACCCTTCGCCGGCGCGCGCCTCGGTCCACACGTACATACGCCGGGGCTGGCCCTGCAGGCCGAGGATGTGCATCGGGCCGAACGTCATGTTCATGCCGATGACCATCATCCAGAAGTTGGCCTTGCCGAGTCGCTCGTTCAGCATCTTGCCGAAAACCTTCGGCCACCAGTAGTAGAAGCCCGCGAACAGACCGAAGATCGCGCCACCGAACAGCACGTAGTGGAAGTGCGCGACGATGTAGTAGGTGTCGGTCTGCTGCGTGTCGGACGGGGCCACGGCGTGCGTGACACCCGACAAACCACCGATGGTGAACAGCACGACGAGACCGATCGCGAAGTGCATCGCGGCCGTGTAGCGGATCTTGCCGCCCCACATCGTCATGGTCCAGTTGATGATCTTGACGCCGGTCGGGATGGCGATCGCCATCGTGGCGATCGAGAACACCGCGACCGACACCGGCCCGAGGCCCGAGGCGAACATGTGGTGCGCCCACACGCCCCAGCCGACGAAGCCGATGGCCGCACCGGAGAAGACCACGAATGGGTAACCGAACAGCGGCTTCTTCGAGAACACCGGCAGCACCTCGGAGATGATGCCGAAGCTGGGCAAGATGAGGATGTACACCTCGGGGTGCCCGAAGATCCAGAACAAGTGCTGCCAGAGAAGTGGATCGGCTCCGGCGGCAACGTCGAAGAACGTGGCACCGAAGTTTCGCTGGAAGCTGAGCAGGAACAGCGCGACGGTGATGACCGGCACGGCGAAGAGCAGCAGGAACTGCACGACCAACTGCAGCCACGTGAAGACCGGCATCTTCATCAGGCTCATGCCCGGTGCACGCATGTTGAGAACCGTGACGATGAGGTTGATTGCACCGGTCAGCGAGGCGATACCCGTGATCTGCAGGCCGAGGGCCCAGAAGTCGACGCCGTGCGACGGCGAGAAAACGGGTCCGGAGTTCGGCGCGTACATGAACCAACCGCCGTCAGCCGCACCTCCGAGGAACCACGACAGGTTGACGATGATTCCTCCGCCGAGCAGACACCAGAAACCGAACGCGTTGATGCGCGGGAAGGCAACGTCGCGTGCACCGATCTGGAGCGGGATGAAGTAGTTGGCGAACGCGGCCGCCATCGGCATGACGAAGAGGAAGACCATCGTCGTCGCGTGCATCGTGAACATCTGGTTGTACACGCTTGCGCTGAGGACCTTGCCGTCGGGTGCGGCCAATTGGAGACGAATCAGCAATGCCTCGACACCGCCGACGATGAAGAAGAACATCGCGACAACGCCGTACATGATGCCGAGCTTCTTGTGGTCGACCGTGAAGAGCCACGACTTCCACCCGGTCGTCGCCACAGGGCGACGAAGTGCACCGTAGGCGCGGGCCGGGGTCGCCGGAGCGGGAAGTGCCGGGGCTCCGACTGGCGCTGGTCTTTCAATGATTGCCATGACTGTTGTCTCCGATCACTTCAGAGTCGTGAGGTAGGCGACGAGTTTGTCGATGTCGTCCTCGGAAAGTCCGAGGTTGGGCATGCCGCGGTACTTGCCGTTGGTCGGGCCGAGCTTGGTCGGGTCCGCGTACATCGGCTTCATCGCCGGTGCGTTGCGCAGCCAACGCCGCAGGTCGATCTGGTTGAGGCATTCCTCCGTGACGCCGGTCAGGTACTTCGCGCCGAACTCGGCACTCGGTGCCTTCCACACGTCGTCGCGGCACTCCTTCTTCAACAGGTCCCATGAGGCACCCGCGAAGGTGTTGCGCGACATGAGGTGCGTCAGGTTCGGTGCTGCACCCGCCCACACGTTGTCTTCGGGCGCCGCGATGGCAAGGCTTCCGTCGGCCTTCTTCAGGCCGTTCACCTGGTGGCAGCGGACGCACTGGTTCAAGAAGACCGATTCGCCCTGCTTGGCGAGCGTGCCCTCGGCGGGGCTTGCCGCCAGCGAGAGTTGACCCTTGACCCACTTGTCAAAGTCCGCCTTGTCGAGAGCAATCGCCTCCATGCGCATCACCGCATGGGAAAGTCCGCAGAACTCGGTGCACTGTCCGGCGTAGATGCCCGGCTGATCGGCCTCGAGGCGCAGCGTGTGCACACGACCGGGGACCGCGTCGCGCTTGCCGTTCAGCGCCGGGATCCAGTACGAGTGGATGACATCGCGGCTGGTCTCGCGGAGGAGCACCTTTGTGCCGGTCGGAATGACCAACTGCCCCGAGGTGATGATCGGATCGGTGATGCCGTGGTCGGCCTGCACCGGGTAGTCGTATTCCCACCACCACTGCTGGCCGGTGACGTTGACGACCATCTCGGTGTCGTCGGTCTTTGCAAGATCGAAGATGGTACGGAAAGTGAAGATGCCGATGCCCGCGAGGATGAGTCCCGGAAGAATGGTCATGCCGATTTCGAGGACCGGCTTGCCGTGGGTCTGCTCGGGAATCGGTTGACCGCGGTCGCGGTACCGAACGACCACGTAGCCGATGACCGCGAGCACGATGACGCCGACGATGCCGGCGATCGCGAAGACGGGTTTCTGAAGATCGTCGATCTTCTGGGCGTTGGGGCCCTTCGGCTGCCACGTGTCCTGGGGCGCATCGTTTGCGCAGCCCGCGAGGAACGCAACGGCCGACAAACCCGCAGCGCCGGCGACGAGACGGCGGACTGGTTTCGACATGGAAGCTCCGTGACGGTTGTTGCGGATCATGGGACGAACACCTCGATGCTCTGGCCTTCGACGCCGGGGACGTAGAACTCGTACGGCTTCTTCGCGCCGATCGACGACTTGCTCAGCGTGAGGGTGAGGATCTGTTCTTCGCCGTTCTTGATCATCTGGGTACAGGTCACCAGTTCCTCGACGACGCCGTCTTGAACCTCGTGTTCGCCGTACTGCAGCGTCAAGCGATGGTCACCTTCGGTCTTGTTGCGGAAGATCACGGAGACCGGATTCATCTTGGGAATCGTGACGGTGTCGACGTAGCCATCGATTCCCACTTCACGCGCGCGCAGCTTGCCATCGACGAACTCAACGGTTGCGATGGGATTCGAACGCGCCGAAACCGTGCCCTCGGAGTTGAAGTCGAAGTGTTCGCTCTCCTCTTCGCCGCACTCCTTGTGCGCGAAGTGATTCTCTTCCTTCGCCTTCACGAGTTGGTCGCGCTTGCCCGCGCTTGCTCCGGTGATTCCTCCGGCAACGAGAACGACCGTTCCGACCGTGCACATTCCGACGGCGAGCGAACGCTTGATGTTCGGACGCACCGCGAAGAGAACGCCCCCGACGAGAACCACCGAGCCGACGACGATGAACAAGATGGCTCCGGTCGTCTTCGAAACCGACAGCATGATGCGCGAGAACGCAAGCACGAGAACGGCTGC
>CAYFNP010000146.1:0-4457 GCA_964344425.1 uncultured Bifidobacterium sp.
ACCAATTGTTCACCGCGGGCACCTTGCTCGGCGATCTTGATGACGGTGAGCGACCGTGGCGGTAGCACGAAACCCTGCAGCGGCGACGGTGCGCGTTCACCGTCCTTCGTGACGAAGCGGACGTTGATGACGGTCGAGTCGACGAGCGGATTGGTCAGCACCAGGTCTTCTTCACTGTCGCTTGCCGTGAATCCGTCGGCGAAGAACCATTCCGATGATGGCGAATTCGCACACGGCTGCCACGACTCGCCCGCCGGGTAATCGGCGCGTTGCTCGACGACTGCCCCGCCCCCGCCCGCCAGTCCGGTCAGCTCGACGAGGGCGCTTGCATAGTTGCCGTTGGCTCCGTCGGCAATGTCGACCACGACGCGGTCGCGCGGCGCAACGGTGATCGAGCTTGTCGTCGGCTCGGAGCCATCGACGTAGCGCGTGACGAGCCCCGTCATCTCGGTATCGGTCGGGTTCGACACGTAGACCACTCCGCCGTGGTCGTTGCCCTTGTACCCCGCGCCCCCAAGCGGTACGCCCGGGCAGTACCACGCACTCGAGGTCACTGGTTCATCGCTCGAGACGGGCGGCAACAGCGCCGCGGCGACTGCGACGGCGCCGCTGCCCGTCGACGCGTCGCGACCGGCACGATCGACAGCAATCACCCCGACGCCAACGACGACGAGAAGTGCGATCACCGGTATCCGGCGGGTGCGGTTCACGACGCGCTCCCTCGGGCCGCGGGCTCAACAGAGTTGATCCTGCGCCGACGAATGTTCAAGGCGAAGACAACGGCAAGGACCCACATGCCGAATTGAACCGCGACCTGTGCGACCTGGAGGATCGGCCTGTCGAACTTCAGCGTCGCTCGAGTGTCCGCCGCGACTCCCTCGGGCACGTCGAACCCCGTGACTGCCCCGAACGCCGGCCGTGACGGCAACGTTCGACCGTCGACCGACAACGACCACCGCGCCGACGGCGGCACCGCAACCGTCACCACGCCGGTGGCCACCTCGAGCCTTTGCGTCGCCCGACCGGGAACGAATCCGCTCTTCGCGGGAGTCGCACCACGCAGGTCGGTGACGACGAGTTCGTCGAGTGCGGCAGTCGGACTTGCCTGGGCGCCCGACGCGGTCTGCTGCGCGACCGTGGGGACCCACGCCATGTTCTCGTAGATCAGCAGATCGGCAGATTCGTACTGCCTGCGCAGGTCGAGTTGCACGCGCAACGATGCGACCAATCCGTCGGGCAACGACAACTGGGCTTCGCGCGTACTGCGCGCACCGTCGATGCGCGGCACGACGATGTACCTCACGCCGAGCGGTGCGATCAACCGTCCGACACGCGGCGTATCGCCCGACGCGAGGTGCTCGAGAGCACTCTCCAGCGCATCGACCGACCGCGTGCGTTCTGGCGCCCACTGCGAGAAGATGGTCGTCGGCCCGTCGTCGGTCACCGCGTATGCAAGTCGTTGCTTGCCCTCGGCCGCCGGCAGGGTCCGCGGCGCCGCCGGCAAAATCTCGGCATTGCCGAGATAGAGAACCCGATAGTCACCTTCATCGGGGTCTTTGCGCAACTGTTCGAGCAAAGTCGCAAGCGACGACGTGGGCTGGTTCCAGCGACCGTCAGCAGTGTTGACGAGAAGAGGCAGCACCGGCACGACAACTGCAAGCGCGGCAAGAAACGCGAGCGGTTGTCGCCACCCGAAGCGCTGGCCGCGCAGGTCGACCGCCACGACTTCGAACAACACGACGGTGCCGAGCGCGAGACCCGCTGCAACGAACGCCAGAAGGGCGGGCGCCGGAGGGAGGTGCAACCCGAACGCCCGCGAATCCGCGGCAACCGCCAGAGCGGCGAATACTCCGACGAGTGCCGTCGCGCGTGCCGCCCAGACGAACCTCTCTTCACGTGAAACGACGACGGCAACGACGAGAACCCCGTACAGGACGAGGATCGCCGGTGCCCACGTCGTTCGACCGAAGTCGAACGTGAGCACGCGCAGGATGCCCTCACCGCGGCCGACCCCGGTGTCGGCGCCCGCGATCAACGACCACCAGTCCTTGACCACGTAACGACCGACCCATGGGAAGTTGAGTGCAATCGCAACGATCGTCGAGGCGCCAACAACGCCGGGCAGACCGTGCAACGAACGGATGCCGTTCGCGGCGCCCGTGACCAGCATCCACGCAATCGCCGCGACGGTGACCATCGGCAGGAATGCGGGTTCGAACGCCCCCACCACCGCGATGACAATGCCAAGTCGCACGGCGCGACGCGCGACGTCGGATGCGGTCGCGGTCAGCATGTCGTTCGCCCTGCTGAAGGCGAGAAGACACCACGGCGCGGCCGCGTAACACGCGAGCGCCGACCATCGCCCGGTGGCGATGCTCTCGTAGGGCAACGGAATCACGGCGAACGCGAGCGTGCCGGCCGCACGCGCACGCGCCGAACCCGTCACCTCGCGCGAAAGCCGCCACATGCCGATCATCCCGACGATCGGTAGACCGACGATTGCCGCGGTGCGTGCCGCAGCAGGGTTGCCGAGCGAAAAGAACGTCGCAACGCCGACGAGAGCCGACCCTGTCGGAGCCGGACTGACCGATCCGAATCCACCCGGCCACCAACCCGATCTGTACGCCGAACCGAGCGAGCGCCATGTCTCGGTGAACGGCACGAACTGACCGACGAATGCGACTCCCGACGTGACGAGTTTGCGCGAACCGATCGCAAAGACAACGCAGAGGAACGCGACCAAACCCCACGTCGTTCGCGCGGTTCGCTCGCGTTCGGCGGCGGCGATTCGGTTCTCGAGACGCTTGCGGTCGTTGCGCGCACGCCGTTGGCGCAGGTACGACACCACCCGCGCACTTCCCTGCACCTGCAGGTCGTGGAGTTCTGCGTCGGAGACGGCGCGCAGCGACCGAACGGCCCGACGCCGACGGCGCAACCTGCCTACGTGCAACAAAGTCGAGAACGTCGCGCCCAATGCCGTCAGCGCTCTGCGCCAACGACCCGATCGCGCACCGAGAACGAGCTCGGCGAGCGACAGCACCACGAGAAGCGCCACCACGGGGGCGAGCCTCGACGGCGCCGTCATCGTGAGCACGGTTTCGACGCGGTGACGCTCGCGCAAGCGGTTCAGATCCACAGCGTCATTGCGCTCGACAAAACGTTCGCGGTGTCGCACCACCGCCGACGGCACGACCATGACACGACCCGCCATCATGTGGATGCGCCAGCACAGGTCCATCTCTTCGCCACCGAATGCGATGTCGCTGCTGAATCCGCCGACGGCGCGGAAAACGTCGGCACGCACCAACATGCATGCGGAGGGAACACAGAAAACGTCACCGACGGCATCGTGCTGTTCTTGGTCGCGTTCGCCGGGCAACACGATGGGGTCGACCTCGCCAACGCGATCGACGGCGAGGCCCACGTGCTGCAGCAGCGTCGGGTCGTCCCAGTCGACCAACTTCGGGCCGACGAGTGCAGCGTTCGATCGGAACATCTCGGCGACCATCACCCGCAGCGCGTCGGGCGCCGGTGCCACGTCGTCGTGAACGAGGAGAAACAGGCCGTTGTCCCCCGCCACGATCCGGGCAAGCTCGTTCTGCGTCGGGCCGTAGCCCGGATTCCCCGCGACGGGTCGCACCAGGGCCTCGGGCAGGACCGCCCTGATTCGGCCTTCAGTCTCGCCTCCGGCCGAATCGTCGCCGACAATGAAGAAGACGAAGCGCAGGTCCGGGTAGTCCAGGGCCGCCAAGGCCGCCAGAGACTCGTCGAGCGACGGGCTCGGCAGATGGACCACCGTGGCCACCACGACCGGCACCGCGGGGGTCGGCTGTGGTTCGGCGGGCTGACCGACGTCTTGCCCGGAGGGGGTCTCGGGGGGGTTCTCCACGATGGTCCGAGGCTAGTTGGGGGGCTCCCGCCTCGGGCCGAGCCGCGCCGGTTTGCCGATTCTGGTGCTTGCAATAGTTAGCAAGAGTGGTTACACTAGTTCGCATGACGAACCCCCTCTCCAACCTCAAGTTCCCCGAAATCAAGCTCCCCAAGTTCGAACTTCCCGGCATCGACCTCACGAACTTCGACGTGAAGAAGAACATCGAGACCGTGTCGAAGAACACCGAGCGCGTCGCAACTGCCGCGTTCAACCTGTCGAAGGACATTGCGTACGTCACCGTCGGTAGTGGCGTGCTGGCCTTCCAACAGGCCCAGGTGCGTCGCCGCGAAATTGCAGCCGCGGTTCAGTCGCGCATTCCCTCGAGCGTGAGCGAGATCACCGCAGCCGGCGCAGCGGTCAGCGCGCGCGTCACCGAGTTCGCAGGCAAGGCGTCGACCGCCGCCGGCGAAGCCCTCTCGACGCTGCGTTCGCGCGTCGCCCCTTCTGCCTGACCGGGCATCCATCCCCTGGCTGTTCACGCGCCCCGCACTAGCCTGCGAGGCGCGTGAACAGTGAGTCCGGCCGC
>CAYFNP010000147.1:0-4439 GCA_964344425.1 uncultured Bifidobacterium sp.
ACCGTTTCCCAGTCGCCGTCACCGTTCAGGGACTGGATCGAGACCTTGCGGGTCGCCTTGCCGACCTTCATGTCGATGACGCAATCGTCGTCGTCGGTGCCCTCGATCATCTCTCCGTCGTTGCAACTGCCCTTCAGGACGACCGGCGGTTTGGCCAGAGCGGCATTCTTTGTTCGCGCTGCCGAATCCGACCCGCCGCAGGATGCCAACACGAACCCGGCGCACAGGCCGAGCGCGAGAACGATCCTCTGCTTCTTCATGGGTTCCCCTTCTCCTTTGCCCAGCCAAGTGGCGGGGCCTGAAACTGCTTCAAAGGCAACTTACATCCCTCGGCGCGCAAGGTGTCGTCGCCCACCCCACGCTGGACTTTCCCCACAAATCAGGTCGGGATTCGCGCCAGAAGCCCCCGGTCGAGAACCGCCGCGATGGCCCGTTCCAGGCCTGCAATCGCCATCTGGCGGTCGCGTTCGCTCGACGGAACGAAGGCGCCCCCGATGAGGATGTTGAAGTTCATGATGAAGAGAAGGCCGACGTCGTAGTCGTCGCGAATCTGGTCGATCGTGTAGTCCCGAACCCCGTTCTCGGCCATCTTCTGGCGGTAGTACTCGAGGTACTCGTCCTCGATTGCCCGCCGAACGTCGACCTTCAGGCTCGAGGCAGCCAGCCACGCCAGGTCCTGCAGCGGGTTCGAGACCATCATGTTCTGCCAGTCGATCATGATGACGGGCAGCGACCCGGGGCGACCGTTGCCGAACATCGCATTGTCCATTTTCACGTCGCCGTGGATGAAGGTCATCCGGCGGTTGCCCATTTGTCGCATGATCTGCTTGAGACCGGCCACGTAGCGCGGCATCGCGTCGAGCAGCTGCTGCGGAAAACATTCGGGGAAATTCTTGATCGACTGTTCCCACGTGCCGAAGAAGCCCGGGGTGAAGCCCTCGATGTACTCGTCGGAGTCGATCGTCATCATGTGGCCGAACTTCGTCTGCCAGTTGTCGAAGAACCGCGCATGCAAAGGCGCGATGGCGTCGATGACCATCTTCACCTGCTCCAGCGTCACGCCCTTGACCTGGTCACCGACGTCGTAGCCCACCAAATCCTCGATCACCACCGCGTTCCCGCCGGTCACAGGATCCATCTGCGCGAAGTAGCACTTCGTCATCGGCATGCTGACCTCGCCGGCCACTTCGTTGAAGAACAGCACCTCGCGCTCGTACATCTTCGTGTTGTTGGCGATCTGCCTGTTCTCGGCGTTCTTGTGTGCGAACTTGATGACCAACGTCGCCGGCCCCGCGCCCGCCTTGCTGTAGGTGAGAAACACGCGCACGACCTCGCCGAGCACACCGATCACCTCGCCGACGGGTTTCACCTCGAACGACACCAGTCGTTCACCGCTCGCCAGGTCGCCACCCGCGCGGATGAGACCCTCGAGCCATGCGGTGGTCAGAAGTTCGGGACGTACGGGAAACGCTGATTCAGCCACTGTGACTCCTTTGAAGTTCAATCACGCGGGAATTCGTAGACGATGTCGGAAAACGAGTCGGCGGCAAAGACGTACAACAGCCGCAACGGCACGTCGCCGGTGTTCACGGCAACGTGTTCGACTCCGCCCGGGATCATCACCGCGTCGCCGGTCGCGACGGGGCGTGACACACCGTCGACAACCACTTCGCCTCGTCCCGATATGAAGTAGTACAACTCGGCCTGCCGATGGCAGTGACCCCGCGCCGGACGCGGCGCACCAACCGGAATGTCGGCAATGCCCACCGTCAGTTCGTTCGTCGGCGTGCGGTCGCCGCTGAACAGTGTCCACCACTCGACGAGCCCCTGCGTCGGGTCGGTCCACGCCTCGGTTTCACAGTCCTCGATGCGCCGGATCACACCCCTGAAATCGCTCATGGCAACGTGTACGAGTTCTCGAGTTCGTCCTGCAACACCACCGCAACGCGGTCGGTCGTGTCGACGACGAGTTCTTCGGTCAACGTGCGCACGCGGTAGGTCCAGCCCTCGGGCAACGCAAGTCGCGAGCCCAGCGAATCGAGGTCGGCCATGGTCAGGTTCGGATCGACGCCCACGCACATCGCCTGCATCACGTACGCGGTGCCGGAGGGATCGATCAGTTCGTACACCTTCGACCCTGCGTCCCAGAAGAAGACCGCACCCCTGTTCACGTGCCGTTCGGTGTACGGCCTTGCCAACGGGTCGTTTCCCAGGTCGACGACGGCGATGCGTCGCATCGTGATGCCACCGAAATCGCGGAACACCGGATCAACGACGGCGACCTTGGTGCCGAGACCGTCGAGCAACCAGTAGCGGGGACCGTTCAACTTCACGAAGACGGCGCCAAGATCGGCCGCGATCGCGGTCGCATCCAACTTCTCCCACAGTTCCTGCGGGCAGTCGTTCAGCATCTGGGTGCCGTACACCTCGGCCTGCAGTCCCGACTCGCGCAGGTACACCCCGAGAACCTCGCCGTAGCGCACACCGCGCATGTCCGACACGAGACGTTGCTGCTGCGCCTGATTCCCCATACCGAGACAGTAGCCCTGCACGACATCGACGCGTCCCGCGGGCCGGATCGGCCGACCGCCGCCCACAAGTAGTGTCGGACGCGATGGCACGCAGCTTCGACCACGACCCCAACAACACGGTCACCCTGCCCAACGGCCGACGCGCACACCGTGACCACGTCGCCCAGAACGAGGTCATCAAGCGACGTTTCGAATCACCGTGCGACGGAGTGTGGACACTCATCGGCAACGGCCTGTCGAACCAGACGTTCGTCAAGGCCCCCGACGGCATCATCGCAATCGACACCGGCGAATGCATCGAAGAAATGCAGTCGGCGCTGCGCGAACTGCGCAAGGTCGACCAATCGCCGATCATCGGGGTCCTGTACACCCACTTCCACTACGTCGACGGAACGAAGGCGATCGTCAGCGAAGGCGGCAACGCAGCTTCGCTCGCCGTCTATGGCCACGAGCGGATCACAAAGAACAAGGCGCGCGCATCGGCCGAGGTCGGCCCGGCGTATTCGCGCGGCCTGGTCGAACAGTTCGCCATCGCTCTGCCGACCGACGGACCCGACGGTGCCGTCAGCGTCGGTCTTGGCTTCTGGTATCGCAACCCCGAGCACGCGCCGTACACAACCGGCCACGTACCCGTGAACCATCCGTTGACCGACGGCGAGGGCCACTTCACGCTCGGAGGCATGCGTGTCGAATGGGCCCATGCCCCAAGCGACGCCGATGATTCGATCAACTACTTCTTTCCGTCGCTCGGCGTCTGTGTTCAGAACACCGTGTGGCCGGCACTGTTCAACGTCTATGCAATCCGCGGCGAGGAGTACCGCGACCCGCGTCTGTTGCTGGCCGGCTACGACCGCATACTCAAGTGGGCCCCCGAACATCTGGTCGGCGCACACGGTCCGGCGATTTCCGGACGCGACACCGTCAACAAGCGGGTGTCGCAGTCACGCGATGCAATCCAGTTTCTGTGGGACCAAACGGTCCGCGGCATCAACAAGGGTTGGACCACCGACGAACTCGCGTCGCGCGTGCGGCTTCCCGACTTCTACGACGACGACTACCTCACCGCCGAGCTCTACGGCGTCGCCGAACACCACGTGCGCCAGATTCATGCCGGTCTGCGCGGATGGTTCGACGGCGACGAATCGAAACTGTTTCCCGTCGAACCCGCCGAACGTTACGAACGATTGATCGCGGGCTTCGGCGGCCGCGATGCAGTGGCCAAACAGGCGAGCGACGCACTCGGCACCAACGACGTGCGCTGGGCATTGGAGCTTGCGACGTGGCTCGCGCGCTCGCCCGGCGCGACCGACGACGACCGAGCACTGCTCGCCCGCTGCCTACGCACCGTCGGCGAGCGCACCCCGGCTGCGAACATCCGCAACTGGACACTCACACGCGCCCGACATCTCGACCGCTCCACTCCGATGGACCGCTACTACGTCCACCGCTTCCAGGCGCGAACCCTCGAATCACTCGACAACCGAGCGATCATCTCGACTCTGCGCGTCACCATCGAGCCGACCCTCATCGAGGGAATCAACCACCACGTGGCTTTCATCATCGACGGCGACAGCATCGGCCTGCACGTGCGCAACGGCGTCGCCGTCCCCACCGACGGTGCGAACCCCGACAGCACCGCAGCGATGTCGCGCGACACTCTCGTCACAATCGTCGCCAACCGAAAGTCGTGGTCCGATTGCACCCGAGACGGGTCCGTCACCGTCACCGGCAACGAAAAGCTCGTCGATCGAATCCGCGCCGCGTTCGACGTCGAGGGTCTGCGTTCGTGAACGGACACTCGACGGTACCCACCGGGCCCGCGTTGCCCCGCCCGACGGCTCCCTTCGCCGGCCGCGTCTCGCGACTGCTTCCCGAATCGCAACCGGCGTCCGAACGACTCACGTTGCC
>CAYFNP010000148.1:0-4381 GCA_964344425.1 uncultured Bifidobacterium sp.
TCAAGGGCGGTGTGAGCGACACACGAAATTCGCGCGCGATGTACGTGATGGAGCTCCTTGCCGCGCAGGGAGTCAACGTCTCGTATTGCGACCCCCATGTCGAGACGGTCTCCATCAACGGCCAAACGTTGTCATCGGTCTCGCTTGATGAGGCTTCCCGCACGACCGCAGACCTCGTTGTCGTGCTCGTTGGTTCACCACAGTGGCCGATGAAGGCCCTCGATGACCGCGGTGTGAAGGTGTTCGATGCGGTCAATGCTGGTGGGTCGCCCACCAGCACTCGTGAACGCCTGTAACTAGCTCTCGTTCACCAGTCTGCGGTACATGGCGCGGTGGCGTTCCTGCGCCGTGCTGACGGAGAAATTCTCGGCAGCAATCTTTTTTCCTGCTTCACTCAATTGGTCTCGAAGCTTCGCGTCGACGAGCAACTTTTCGATTCCCGTAGCAAGCGCATCAACGGATGGTTCGACGAGCACTCCGTTCACGCCGTCGATGACCACGTCGCTCACCGAGCCGACGTTGGTCGCCACGATCGGGACACCGTTGGCTGATGCCTCGATGAGCGAAAGGGGAATTCCTTCGTTGTCACTGCAAAGGACGACGATGTCGAGCGCGGCGAGTACCGGCGCAATGTCTCGTCGCCAGCCCGCAAAATGAATGGCCGGAACCAATTCTCCGCGGGCACGGGTTTCGTCTCCGAGCGGCCCGTCGCCAACGACGACGAATGCAACATCTGGATGGTGCGGGGCGAGCTTCTTTGCCGCATCGACGAACCGATCCGGTCGCTTGATTGGTACCAGGCGGCTGACGAATCCGACGAGAACTTTGTCATTCGGAACACCACACCGATCGGGGAGGACATCTGTCGCCGGTTGGTGGACTCCTGGCGGGATCATCTCGGAATGAACTTCCGAAATAAGACCTGCATCGATGAGATCGGTTCGCACTGCGTTACCGACAACGACGACGTGTGTCGTGACGAATTTGAGCGATCGTTCTATTAAGATCACGAGCCGCGTCTTCAAGGGCGAGAAATATCCGTAGAGCAGGTGCCCGTGGTAGGTGTGCACCCGCACTGGAACGCGCGCGATCCATGCGGCAAGCCGTCCAACGACACCCGCCTTGGCCATGTGCGTGTGCACGACGTCTGGCGCAAGGTTCCGAAGGGTCGTGACGAGCCGACGAAATGCCCGGAAATCGGAAAGAGGGGAGATCGAGCGGCCGAGACCCGCAATCGTGATGAACCGAGGATCACCTTCGGACGCCGCGAAGTAATCTCCCTCGCTCGGATCCGTCTCACCACGAATGAGGGTGTAGCGAACTTCAGCGGAGGGGTCGGCGAGAAGCGATTCCAGAATGACCGATGGCCCGCCAATGTTGGTGCGGGTGACGATGTGTACGACGTGGATCACGCGTGAACGGTGTTCCACCATGCGAGCGTGCGATCGAGACCCTCGGCCAACCCGACTGACGGCGAGTATCCGAGGACGCGTTCAGCCCGGTCGAGCGATGGCACTCGTCGGCGCGTGTCCTCGAAGCTCGTTCCGTATCGCTGTTCGTAACTGATATTGGTGATTGGAGAAGACGATCCAGTTTTGTCCACGATGAGTCGGGCGAGGTCTGCTATCGAGATCTCGAAGTTGCTCCCGATGTTGAACACCGACCCGAGTGCATCATCTTTGGTTCCCGCGAGGATCGTGCCGCGTACGGTGTCGGCAACGAAGGTGAAACAACGGGTCTGGAGCCCATCGCCGTGGACGGTGAGCGGTTCCCCGTCACGGGCCTGACGGATGAAGTTGGCGATGACCGATCCGTAGCCCTTCTCGTCGAGATGCGGACCATAGGAATTGAAGTAGCGAACAATGGACGTTCGAAGTCCCTCGGTGGCGAATGCGAAGGCGAGGTGTTCGTCCAATGCTTTTGAGGTTGAATACGACCAGCGAGAGATCGCCGTAGAGCCCAGGATTCGATCATCGTCTTCTTCCATCGGAAGCTTCGGAGTCTTTCCGTAGATCTCGGACGTCGAGGCGATGACCACCCTCGTGGCATGACGGTGGCACGAGCGCAGGACGTGTTCGGTCCCAGTCGTATTGGTGAAGATGGACTCCAGTGGATTGGCCATGATGTTGCCAACTCCGACGGCGGCGGCCAAGTGATAGACGAGCTCAGCGTTTCGAACCTCGGACTCGACGAGATCGGGATTCAGGATGTCACCTTCGACGAATGAAATGTCGTTGGCGACCGACGTGAGGTTGGAGAGGCTTCCTGTCGACAGGTTGTCGAGGACGACGACTCGATGCCCCTCGTTGACGAGTGCCGTAACGAGATTGGATCCGATGAATCCCGCTCCACCAGTGACGAGGATGTTCACTGCAAGTCCTTCATGTGTGCCTTCAGGCTAGTTGTGGGCTCACTCGGTCGGACGGCGAAAAGTCCCATGACTAGGCTTGCTCTGTGGGATCAGCGTGGATTTACGCCGGGAGCTTCCTCGGCGCCCTCGTGATTTCACTCGTTCTGGTTCCGCTCGTTCGACAACTCGCCATCAAGCGAGAGGTCCTCGACGCGCCAGGTGCACACAAGTCTCACAGCACTCCGGTTCCCTACTTGGGTGGAGTCGCCATGGTGGTTGCCTTCTCGCTCGCGGTCGTCGCGGGGGCAGTCGTCAAACAGGATCTCTCCTTCTCCGGGGGGCTCGTCAGCTTCAATAGAGGTCTCGTCCTCAACAGGGGCGCGAGCACGCTCGGGGAACTCTTCCTCGTTCTCGGGCTTGCTCTCGGATTGAGCGTGATGGGCCTCCTCGATGACTTGAAAGGACTCAATCCCTTCCTCCGACTTGGTATCGAGATCGGTGTGGCCAGTGCGGTCATCGCCTACGGAATCCAGTTCACCTCACCACTTCCCGACGGAGTCGACGCGATCATCACCGTCGTGTGGATCGTCGGCATTACGAATGCACTCAATCTCCTCGACAACACCGATGGACTTGCGGCTGGCATCACCGGAATCGCAGGCATCGCATTTTTCGTTCTTGCGTATGCCAACAACCAGCCCTTCACTGCGTTGCTCGCCCTTGGGCTATCCGGGTGCACGCTCGGTTTCCTGCGCAGCAACTTTCATCCCGCAAAGATCTACATGGGTGATGCAGGCAGCCTCTACCTCGGTTTCTTGCTCTCATACATCGGGCTCAAGATTCGTGTGAATCAGAGTGAAACTCCACAGTTGTTCATCTCCGCAGTCGTGCTCGGGGTCGCATTGTTGGATACGACCCTGGTCGTGGTGTCGCGGATCAAGCGCGGTGTGAGCCCGTTTGAGGGCGGTAAGGACCACTTGAGCCATCGACTCATGCGACTTGGTGTGTCGGTCCGGCGAGGGGTCACGATCATTCTCCTTGGCGGAGCATCATGTGGCTTGATCGGTGTTGCCCTCTACAACATCCGTGGTCAGGCCGGCTACTGGGTGGTCGGAGCAGTCCTCATGATCGCCGCAGCGTCAACGGTTCTCCTCACGACGAAACGTGCACAGCTCGCCGTTGTCGCAGACGCGGACCGCTCGGTCGCATAAATCCATCCGAGAACCCAAGAACTAGATTGGGTGGCTGTGATCGACTGGCGACCGATGCTTGCACGTGCGTGGCGCCTGTCGGAACCTGCGTATGCAGTCGCACTGGTCTTTGCGCTCACGCAGGGCCCGGTCTACAAGATCTGGAGGACCGCCGAGTTCTACACACCGGTCCCAATCGTCCCGACATGGCAGGCAACCTTCATGGCAGTCCAAATTCCAGCCTTGATGCTGCTTGCACGGCGCGGACTGAATCGAGACTTTCGACTCGGACCGCTCCTGCCTTTGGTGGCGCTGCTCGTGTGGATGATGGCTTCGACGACCTGGACGAATCTCAGTCGTTACACCTCGATCGATTCTCTTGCACTCGCGGTGACCGCGGGGGCTGGGCTCTATCTCGGGTCTCGCTTCTCGAGCAGACAGCTCGTCGTCATCGTCTCGCTTGCGATGCAAGCGGGCGTCCTCCTTTCGTATCTTGCGGTGAAACGATCGTGGTCGGAATCGATTGACGGTGACGGCAATTGGACCGGTATCTACTTCAATCGAAATTCGCTCGGTCCGGTTGCAATGTTGGGGCTTATCACCGCAGGCGCAATCGCGCTTTCGTTGTGGCGATCACGGCGCAAGCCGTACCGCGTGGCTGTTTGCGCTGTAGCGCTGGTGCTCGCCGTACTAGACGTCGTCGTCTACGTGCGGAGCGGTTCGAGTACGTCGGTCGGCGCGGCGATCGTTGCAGCCTTGGCAGCGGTGATTTGGGTTGCAGTAGGTAGTTGGCAACGAAGGACTGGAGCGCAACTCGAGGCGATTCAGCGCGTCGTCTACC
>CAYFNP010000149.1:0-4351 GCA_964344425.1 uncultured Bifidobacterium sp.
CGGTGCCGACGCCCGAGGCTCCGGCGTGCACCAGGGCCGTACGCCCGCTGGTGAGCCCACCTTGCACGACGAGTGCATCCCAAGCGGTGATGAAAACTTCGGGAATCGCAGCCGCGTCGTTGACGCTCATTCCGTGGGGAACGCGAATCGCCTGACGCTCGTGGATTGTCAGCTTCTCGGCGTACGCGCCACCGCCGACGATTCCCATGACGGCGTCGCCGGGCTTCCAGTCGCGCACGCGCGGACCGACCGACTCGACGATTCCCGCGAACTCGAGACCGGGAATCTGGTGGTCGGCGGGAAATGGATTCGGGTACATGCCCATTCGCTCGAGAAGATCGGCGCGGTTGAGGGCGGTTGCCCGCACCGACACCAGAACCTCGTCGGGTCCGGGCGTCGGTGCGGGTACTTCGGAGATGCGCAGCACTTCGGGCCCGCCGAATTCGGTGAGCACGACTGCGCGCATGCGATTACGCCATCTTCTTTTGCAGGCGCACGTCGAGTGCTTCGAGGAAGCCCTCGGTGGTGAGCCACGGCTGGTCCTTCGAGATGAGGATCGACAGGTCCTTGGTCATCTCGCCGGCCTCGATGGCTTCGACGCAGACCTTTTCGAGGGTCGTTGCGAACTCGATCAACTTCGGATTGTTGTCGAGCTTGCCGCGGTGCTCGAGGCCACGGGTCCAGGCAAAGATTGACGCAACCGGGTTGGTCGAGGTCTTGTTGCCCTTTTGGTGCTCGCGGTAGTGGCGAGTGACCGTGCCGTGCGCGGCCTCGGCTTCGACGGTGCGGCCGTCGGGCGTCATCAGCACCGAGGTCATGAGTCCGAGCGAGCCGAAGCCCTGCGCGACGGTGTCGGACTGCACGTCGCCGTCGTAGTTCTTGCAGGCCCACACGTAGCCGCCCTCCCACTTCATGGCGCAGGCGACCATGTCGTCGATGAGGCGGTGTTCGTAGGTGAGTCCGGCCTTTTCGAACTCGGCCTTGAACTCCTTTTCGTACACCTCTTCGAAGATGTCCTTGAACGAGCCGTCATAGGCCTTGAGAATCGTGTTCTTCGTCGACATGTAGACCGGATAGTTGCGCTGCAGGCCGTATCGCATGGACGCGCGGGCGAAGTCGCGAATCGAGTCGTTGAAGTTGTACATGCCCATGGTGACGCCGCCGTCCTTGCCGAACTTGGCGACTTCCATTTCGACGGGCTTGCTGCCATCGGCGGGCGTGTAGGTGATGGTGACGGTTCCGGCGCCGGGCACCTTGAAGTCGGTCGCCTTGTACTGATCGCCGTGCGCGTGACGGCCGATGACGATCGGCTTGGTCCAACCCGGAACGAGACGCGGGATGTTGCTGCAGATGATGGGCTCACGGAACACGACGCCACCGAGAATGTTGCGGATCGTGCCGTTGGGCGACTTCCACATCTTCTTCAGCTTGAACTCTTCGACGCGGGCCTCGTCGGGGGTGATCGTGGCGCACTTCACGCCGACGCCGTGCTTCAGGATCGCGTTGGCCGAGTCGATTGTCACCTGGTCGTCGGTCTTGTCGCGGTACTCGATGCCGAGGTCGTAGTACTCGAGTTGCACGTCGAGGTACGGGAGAATGAGACGGTCCTTGATGAACTGCCAAATGATGCGCGTCATCTCGTCGCCGTCGAGTTCGACGACCGGGTTGTCAACCTTGATCTTTGCCATGGGCGGGCCTTTCGCTACGGGATGAACTTGTACGTTACTTGTAAACATCGGGTCAGGGCTAGTTCCCCACCCACCGGTCGAACGTACGATTCCATCCATGGAATTCGCCTGGACCCGCGACCAGATCGACCTGCGCGAACATGCCCGCAAGATCGCCGAGGACGCGGTCGCCCGCTACGGCCGCCACAACGACGCTTGGATGAACGGTTACTCGAAGGAGTTCTCGAAGGAACTCGGCGAGCACGGCTTCATCGGTATGACATGGCCGAAGGAGTACGGCGGAGGCGGACGTCCGGCGATCGACCGTCTCATCGTCGGCGAAGAGATGATCAAGGCCGGCGCGCCGATTGCCGCCTCGTGGTTCGGCGACCGTCAAATGGGTCCAACACTGATGGCCTACGGAACACCAGAGCAGCAGGCCAAGTTCCTTCCCGGAATTCTCTCGGGTGCGGACACCTGGTGCATCGGCATGTCGGAACCCAACGCCGGAAGCGACCTTGCGTCGTTGAAGACCGCAGCGGTTCTCGACGGCGACGAATGGGTGATCAACGGCCAGAAGATCTGGACCTCGTTCGGTGCGGTTGCGGACTACTGCTACCTCATCTGCCGCACGTCGAACGATGGGCCCCCCCACGCCGGCATCAGCGAGATCGTCGTGCCGATGAACACCCCCGGCATCGAAGCCCGCGAGATCAAGGACATGACGACCAACCGTCACTTCTGCGAAGTCTTCTTCACCGACGTGCGCATTCCAAAGGAGAACCTCGTCGGCACGCAGGGTGGTGCGTTCAAGCAGACCATGCGCCAGCTCGAACACGAGCGCGGGGGTATCGACCGCTTGGTGTCGAACTACGCGCTGTACTCGATGGCACTCGCCCGCGCCGACATGTCCGACCCGCGCGTTCGTCAAGAAGTCGCCCGACTCGAAACCGGCTACCGCATCGGCCGCATCCTCGTCGTGCGCGAGGTTCTGCGCCAGGCGCCGGCTGGTTTCTCCGCGGCGACCAAGTGTTTCTGCACCGAACACGAACAGCGAGTGGCGCAGTTCGTAGCGAAGACCTTCGGTCTCGAGGCCACGTTGTGGAGCGACGTCACCGCGGGTCTCATGTACGGCCCCGGTTACACCATCATGGGCGGCACGTCGAACGTCATGCGCAACATCCTCGGCGAACGCGTCCTCGGACTTCCCAAAGAGCCGGGCAAGTAGGCGCACTAGGGTCGGTGCATGGCCGACCTCCTCGCACTCTCAACGAAGATCATCGACTCGGGCGTTCTCGACCAGCCGTCGAACCGCATCATCAACGAGATTTCCGAGATTGCGCCCGACCTCGCCATTGTCGAATCGTTCAGCCACGCGGTCACGTGGAACAGCCCCGAGGGTTTGGTCGTCTTCGACACCGGCACCTACGACAACGGCCAAAAGGTCGCCGACCAGATCCGCACGTGGACGAACGCGCCGCTGCACGCCATCGTCTACACCCACGGTCACGCCGACCACGTGGGCGGCAGCGGTCCGATCGCGGCCAGCCTGGGTGCCCCGGGCAAGAAGATTCGCGTCATCGGCCACGAGAACGTGAAGAACAGGCTGCAGCGCTACCGCGACACGAGTGACTGGAACCGCCTCATCAATGCACGCCAATTCGGTGGCGTGCGCGAAGAGCTGGGCTACGGCCTCGTCAGCGACACCTCACAGGTGCGAGAAAAGAAGCGGCCGACGTTCATCGACGACAGCGTCCTCGAAGTCAACGAGGAACTCGGTGATTTCACGTCGATGAAGATCGGCGATGACACCGTCGAGTTCCACCACGCGCGCGGCGAGACCGACGACCATCTGTGGGCGTTCTTTCCCGACCGCAAGTGGATCGCAACCGGCGACTTCATCATCTGGAATTTTCCCAACGCGGGCAATCCCCAGAAGGTGCAGCGCTTCCCCATCGAATGGGCCGCTGCACTCAGACGAATGATCGACCAAGGGCCCGAACTTCTTCTGCCTGCACACGGCCTTCCCATCGAGGGCAAGGCGCGCATTGCACGCGTACTCGACGAGATCGCCACTGCGCTCGAGGACCTCGTGCGCGAGGTACTGACGATGATGAATGCCGGCGAAACCCTCGACACCATCATCCACGCGGTCAAGGTTCCCGACGCCACACTCGGCCGGCCGTACCTGCGGCCGATGTACGACGAACCCGAGTTCATCGTGCACAACGTGTGGCGTCAGTTCGGCGGTTGGTGGGATGGCGCGGCGTCACGCCTGAAGCCGGCCCGCGACGCAGCAGTCGGAGCCGAATTGGCCGCGCTTGCGGGCGGTGCCGACGTACTGATCCGACGCGCGGTCGCACTCGCGGAAGCGGGTGATCTGCGACTTGCGTGTCATCTTGCCGACTTCGCGGGTTGGGCAGCACCGGACGACCCCGAAGTCCACGGCAAGCGCGCCGAGATCTACGAGCGTCGTCGCAAGAGCGAACTGTCACTCATGGCCAAGGGCATCTTCAGCGCCGCGGCAAAAGAGTCGCACGCCGTCATCCGGCGCTCACAAGAACAAGGGCGCTGAGCGCAAGTCCGACCCCCACCCACTGTGCGGGGTGCAGCTTCTCCTTGTCGAGTGACGTCGCGAGAACCAACGTGCTGACCGGGTACAACGACGCGATCACGGCGACAAC
>CAYFNP010000150.1:0-4348 GCA_964344425.1 uncultured Bifidobacterium sp.
GTCGATCGAGACTTCACGGTTGCCGATGTGGGCACGCCGTGCGACGGACTCGGAGCGAACACCACGTTCCTCGTCAACTCCCGCGATGCAACGGGTCGGTGGATCATCACCGACGTCGTCGTCAAGACCGAAGGCGAGACCGCAGCGGTCATCACGCCGACGCGCAGCGGAATGGGTGCGATCGAGTACCTCGCCTACTGCGGTACTTCGGACAAGCGCCACGGTGTCGTGACGTTCAACGTGAAGCCGACGGGTGACACCACGACGACGACGCCGTCACGACCCGCGCAGATCGGACCGTTGGTGGTCATGGAACTGTCGTCCGATGGTCGACGCATCGTCATCGACGACGATGCAACCGAGGTCGCAGTCGAGCCCGAATCGGTGACTGCATACCTGACCGCCAAGGAGTCGGATGGCGGCGTGTTGCTCGCCCGACTGAACGAGGGTGACTGGGTCGCCCTGCGCGCGGACCGCGTGTCGTGGGTGCCCGTCGGCGATGGCAAGACGGGACTCGACCTGCAGATCGTCGGCGCACGCACGCCCGTCACCGAGTCGATCGCGGTGACGTCACCAACAACGACCACGACAACGGCACCGACGACGACCGTGGCCGCATCGACGTCGGTCGTCCGCGCCGTCGACGAAACGGGAACCGGCAACGACAACACGTCGCTGTGGGTGGTTCTGACACTGGTCGGACTTGCTGCCGCCGCGGTTGTGCTGACGCGGACGCGCCAGCCGGGCTGACGTCAGCTCTCTTGTTTCGCGATTTCCGCGCGCACTTCGTCCATGTCGAGGTCGCGCACCGCGGTGACCAGTTGCTCGAGCATGTGTTCGGGCAGCGCTCCCGACTGACGGAACACCAGGATGCCGTCGCGAAACGCCATGATCGTGGGGATCGACTGAATCTGCAGCGCGCCGGCAATTCCCTGCTCGGCCTCGGTATCGACCTTGGCGAACGTGACGTCGGCGTGTTCTTGCGAGACTTTTTCGAACACGGGGCCGAACATCTTGCACGGCCCGCACCATTCGGCCCAGAAGTCGACGAGCGTGATGCCGTCGGCGGTCACGGTCGACTCGAAATCGGCCTCGGTCAGGTTCACGGTTGCCATGGCCGCGAGGGTACCAGTGGAAGGTGGAGAGCGCGCCGCGCGTCGCCACACTGTCGACCGTGAGCAGCATCGTCGTGTCCGAGTTGGCCTACGCGCCACCCGGCGCCGATCAACTTTTCTTCGACGTCAGCTTCGGCATTTCACCGGGCGAACACGCGGCGATCGTCGGAGCAAACGGCGTCGGCAAGAGCACGATCCTGAAGATCCTCTCGGGCGTTTACGAGGCCGACGAGGGCGAGTTCACCGTCGGTGGAACCGTGCTGTCGATGACACAGGACGTCGGCATGTCGCGGCCCGAGGACACGTTGCGCGAAATGCTGGTCGAGGTCGCACCCGTGCAACTGCGCGATGCCGGGCGTGCATTGATCGCCGCCGAGCGCGCACTCGCCGAGGGCACCGACGACGGCATGGGTTACGCCGAGGCGCTCGGCGTGTGGGGAGACCTCGGTGGATACGAACTCGAGGCGCAGTGGGCCGCCGCGGCACAGCGCAGCGTCAAGACCGCGGTCGACGACTTCTCCGTCCGCAAGGTCTCGGAACTTTCCGGCGGCGAACGCAAGCGTCTGGTACTCGACCTTCTTCTCACGTCGGGGGCCGACGTGTTGCTTCTCGACGAACCCGACAACTATCTCGACATTCCGACACGCGCGTGGCTCGAGGACCAGATCCGTGCATCGAAGTCGACGATTCTCATGGTCAGCCACGACCGCGCACTCCTCGAACGAGTCGCCACGAAGATCGTCGTCATCGAAGGTTCGGGTTGCTGGGTGCACGGCGGGTCGTACACAACTTTCCCCGAGGCGCGCGCCAAACGACAAGAGCAACTCGGCGACGACCTCAAGCGCTGGGAGGCCGAGGAACGACGTCTGTTCCACCACATGAAAATCATGAAGACCCGCGCGGCACAGAACTTCAAGAACGCAACCAAGGCGAACGCCGCAGAAACCCGCTGGGAGAAGTTCGTCGCCGCGGGTCCGCCACCCCCTCCGGTCCCCGATCAACAGATCCACGTCCGCTTCCGCGGTAGCGACTCGGCGCGGCGTGTCGTGAAGTTCGACAACGTTGCGGTCGACGATCTCTTCCTGCCGTTCTCGGAAGAGATCCACTTCGGTGAACGCGTCGGGCTGATCGGGCCGAACGGCACGGGCAAGACGCACCTCTTGAACGCCCTGAACGGCGTCACCGCGGGCGTCGAAGGAGCCGTCACGTGGGGGCCGCGCACCTCGGTTGGCATGTTCACGCAGATCAACGACCGCCCCGAGTTCCAGGGCCGAACGTGCATCGAGATCGTTCGTGACAAGGTGATCGACGAAGAAAAGTCGATGCGGTCGCTCGCCCGCTACGGACTGCGCAACCAAGCACGTCAGGAATTCCAGACCCTGTCGGGTGGACAAAAGGCGCGGCTCGAGATCCTCGGCCTCGAACTCGACGGCCACAACGTCTTGTTGCTCGACGAGCCGACCGACAACCTCGACATCGAATCGTCCGAGGCACTCGAGACGGCACTCGACGGGTTCGAGGGCACAGTCATTGCAGTCAGCCACGACCGCACGTTCCTCGCACGGTTCGACCGTTACATCATGATCAACGACGACGGCGGTGTGTGGGCGCTGCCGGATTTCGACGTGGCGCTGCAGGGCCTGTCTGCACCGGCGACACTGGCGTCGATCCGTCTCGCCAAGCCGTTGGTTGCGATCTAGTTCGACGACTCGATCTGCGCACGCTCGGCGCGCAACTGGGCGATGAGGTGGTCGGTGGTTTCGTTGCACAACGCCAGACCCCACTCGATGCGGAACTGCACCTGGTCGGCGACGTCGGTGCCGTATCCGAACCCCGAGTTCTTCTTGCGTCCGGTGACACCGAAGGTGGTGTAACCGGCCTCGTTGTGTTCGCAGGCGATGACCTTCGTGAACGGCCACTCGACGGTGTTCGAGGCACCGAGAAACACCGCGCGTCGGTTGGTGACCACCGTGTCGCCCTCTTCGATGAACGTGAGCGACTCCTTGCCGGGAATGCGTGTGCCACGGATCTTGCCCGTGTTCACGCGGATGCCGGCGAACAACGGGAACGACACCCCGCCGTAGCCACCCTGATACGTCGAGGGAGCGCGCGTGGTCTCGAGCAACGCGGAGTTCTGGATCTTGGCGATCGCGAACTCGCCGGCCTTCAACACCAGTGCACCGTCATCGCCCTCGAACAAGCCATCAAGGTCGCCGCGCGCCGACCGTTCGACAGCGTCGAGCATGGTGTCGATTGTGTCGAGACGTTCCTGCCGACCAGCGGCCGCTGCCTGCGCGGCGGCTTGTGCGGCTTGTTCGGCTTCGATGCGTTTGCGTTCGCGGCGCTTGTCGAGAAATCCCACGGGGAAATCGTACGTTCGGGGTGGGCGGCCACGCGCCACGACGAAGGCATGCCCGTAGCCTGCGGCGCATGATCGTGATCGACGCCCAGGGTCTGGCGGCGTCGCGACCCAACCGGCCGTTGTTCAGCGGGCTGTCGCTCACCGTTTCGACCGGCGACCGCATCGGCGTGGTCGGCATCAACGGGTGCGGCAAGAGCACATTGCTGCGCATGCTTGCGGGCGAACTGTCCCCCGATGCGGGCGAAGTGCGACGTGGCCGCAACGCCCGAGTCGGCGTGCTCCCCCAGCAACCCGAGCTGCCCCGTGGTTCCGTTCACGCCGCCGTCACTGCAGGTCTCGACGAAGCATGGCGCGGCGAATCTGCCCTCACCCAACTGGGAATGGGTGCGATGTTCGATGCCGACACCGCAACCCTGTCGGGTGGGCAACGCAAGCGCGTCGCTCTCGCATCTCTGTTGTCGCGCGAATGGGACGCACTCATTCTCGACGAACCAACGAACCATCTCGACCTCGACGCGATTTCCTACCTCGAAGAACGCCTCGCCAACTTCGGCGGCGGTCTCGTTCTCGTCACCCACGACCGCCACGTTCTCGACCGAGTGACGACGAAGGTTCTCGAGATCGACCGCGGTCGCACGTACCTTCACGAACCGAGCGGAATCCACACCGGGTCCGGCTACGCGGCGTATCTCGCGGCGCGCATCGAGCGAGAAGAGAACGCGGCCACGGCCGAGCAGGTACGTCGCAATGCCGCGCGGCGCGAACTCGCCTGGCTGCGTCGCGGTGCGCCGGCGCGCTCGACGAAACCGAAGGCCCGGGTCGATGCCGCAAAAGCACTGATCGCCCAACGCGCCGATGCACCGGCTCGACA
>CAYFNP010000151.1:0-4329 GCA_964344425.1 uncultured Bifidobacterium sp.
TCTCGAGCAGTTGCTCGCGGTAGGCGCGGGCCTCGTCGACCTGATCGGCGGGGATGTCGACTTCGTCCCACTTCGCGCCGAGTTCTTCGTCGCGCCAGATGAGGGCCTTCATCTTCACGAGATCGATGAGTCCGATGAACGGCTTGTTCGACTCGGGACCGCCCGCACCGATGGGCAATTGGATGAGCGCCGGAACTGCCTGGAGGCGTTCCTTCACCATGTCGACCGTGCGGTAGAAGTTGGCGCCGATGCGGTCCATTTTGTTGACGAAGCACATGCGCGGAACGCGGTACTTGTTGGCCTGACGCC
This sequence comes from uncultured Bifidobacterium sp., assembly GCA_964344425.1. GTDB lineage: Bacteria > Actinomycetota > Acidimicrobiia > Acidimicrobiales > Ilumatobacteraceae > F1-20-MAGs119. Next base: position 310 of record CAYFNP010000151.1, read on the forward strand.
ACACGGTCTCGGTTTGCGGCTCGACACCGGCAACGGCGTCGAACACCGCCACTGCACCGTCGAGCACGCGGAGGCTGCGCTCCACCTCGATGGTGAAGTCGACGTGGCCGGGGGTGTCGATGATGTTGATGCGGTGGTTGTTCCAGATGCAGGTTGTTGCAGCCGACGTGATGGTGATGCCGCGCTCTTGTTCCTGCGCCATGTGGTCCATGGTCGCCGCACCTTCGTGCACTTCACCGATCTTGTAGGACTTGCCGGTGTAGTAGAGGATGCGCTCGGTTGTGGTGGTCTTGCCGGCGTCGATGTGCGCCATGATCCCGATGTTGCGGGTGCGCTCGAGGGGGTATTCACGCTTTGCCATTGTCTGTATCTGCCTATTCGTTGCGCATCGGGGGGTGGATGACTGCCGCCGGGATCACCAGCGGTAGTGGGCGAAGGCCTTGTTGGATTCGGCCATCTTCTGCATGTCGTCGCGCTTCTTGATGGAAGCTCCGAGACCGTTGGCCGCGTCGAGAAGTTCGTTCGCGAGACACTCGGCCATGGTCTTTTCGCGGCGGCTGCGGGCGTTGTCGACGACCCAACGGATCGCGAGCGTGCTGGCGCGGCGCGGGCGCACCTCGACCGGCACCTGGTAGGTGGCGCCACCAACGCGGCGGCTGCGAACTTCGAGCGGCGGCTTGACGTTGTCGATCGCACGCTTGACCGTGGACAGCGGCTCGGAGCCGGTCTTGGTCTCGACGATCTTCATCGCGTCGTACACGATGTTCTCGGCAATGCTCTTCTTGCCGTGAAGCATGATCTTGTTGACGAGCTGGGTGACGAGCAACGAGCGATAAACCGGGTCGGGTGTCATCTCGCGACGCTGGGCGGGTCCTTTGCGGGGCATGTCTTACCTGTCTGCTTTCCTGATTCCCGGTGGTTTACTTCTCGCGCTTCGCGCCGTAACGGCTGCGCGCTTGCTTACGGTTCTTCACTCCGGCTGCGTCGAGCGCGCCGCGAATGATCTTGTAACGCACACCCGGCAGGTCGCGGACGCGACCACCGCGCACGAGAACGATGGAGTGCTCTTGGAGGTTGTGTCCCTCGCCCGGAATGTAAGCGGTGACTTCGACGCCACTGGTGAGGCGCACGCGGGCGACCTTGCGCAGTGCCGAGTTCGGCTTCTTCGGAGTCGTCGTGAAGACGCGCGTGCACACGCCGCGACGCTGCGGTGATCCCTTGAGTGCCGGGGTCTTCGTCTTTGATGTCTTGACGCTGCGACCCTGACGGATCAACTGCTGAATTGTGGGCACGCCTGAACCTCTTCCGAGTAACTGTTTCTACGGGTCTTGCGAGAACGTCGGGGACGGAAAAACCGCCCGTTGGGACCCGTGAAACGCTATAAGCGGCCCGGTGCCGGCGACAACCTGCCGGTCCGCGGAACCGGAGTCTGATCAGGCGTTTTCGGCGTCGGACTCGGGGTGCACGTAGGAACCCTGAATGCCCGCCAGGAAGGCGGCCGGGTCCTCTTCGTCGCTCGAGTAGAAGGCCATCGGCTCGTAGTCGGGGGCTTCGATGCCGAAGTCCCGGTACAGACGCATTCCGGTTCCGGCCGGGATGAGCTTGCCGATGATGATGTTTTCCTTCAGGCCAACGAGGTTGTCACCGCGACCGTCGATTGCGGCCTCGGTGAGAACGCGAGTGGTCTCCTGGAACGACGCAGCGGACAGCCACGACTCGGTGGCAAGCGACGCCTTGGTGATTCCCATGAGTTCGGGACGGCCTTCGGCGGGACGCTTGCCCTCTTCGACCATGCGGCGGTTCGTGTCGCGGAACGTCTTTGCGTCCTTGCGCTCGCCGGGCAGGAACTCGGTGTCACCGGGCTCTTGCACGCCGATGCGGCGCGTCATCTGGCGGACGATCAGCTCGATGTGCTTGTCGTGAATCGACACACCCTGGTCGCGGTACACCTTCTGCACCTCTTCGACGAGGTACACCTGCGTCTCGCGGATGCCCTTGATCTCGAGAAGTTCCTTCGGGTCGAACGGACCATCGGTGAGCGGCTCGCCTGCTTGCGCTTCGGCACCGTCACGGATGTTCGGCATCAGACGGCTTCCGGTCGGCAGCAACGTGAGGTGTTCTTCACCCTTGTCGTCGACGACGGTGACCGGGATGCCCTTGCCTTCGTCTTCGCCGATTCGGATGACGCCGCTCGCGCGCGACAGACGCGCCGAACCACGCGGTGTGCGCGCTTCGAACAGTTCGACGACGCGCGGCAGACCACCTGCAATGTCCTTGCCTGCCACACCACCGGTGTGGAAGGTACGCATGGTCAACTGGGTGCCGGGTTCGCCGATCGACTGCGCGGCGATGACACCAACGGCCTCGCCGAGTTCGATCGCCTTGCCGGTTGCAAGTGAGCGGCCGTAGCACAGCGCGCATACGCCGAGCTCGGCGTCGCACGTGAGCACCGAACGCACGCGAACGCGGTTGACCGATGCGTCGTCGCGCAACGCGGCAACGTCTTCATCGGACAGAATGCGGTTCTTCTCGAGCACCGTTCCATCGGCAAGCGTCACTTCGCCGAGAAGCGCGCGACCGAACAACTTGGTCTCGAGGTACGCACGCATGTTGGCGGTGTCGCGCTGAACGTTCTCGACCCAAATGCCGAGCGACGTGCCGCAGTCGTGTTCACGGATGATGAGCTCTTGGGCGACGTCGACGAGACGGCGCGTGAGGTAACCCGAGTCGGCGGTACGCAGAGCGGTGTCGACCAGACCCTTGCGGGCGCCGGGCGTCGCGATGAAGTACTCGAGAGTCTCGAGGCCCTCGCGGAAGTTGCTCTTGATGGGACGCGGAATCATGTCACCGCGGGGGTTGGCCACGAGGCCGCGCATACCCGCGATCTGCTTCATCTGCGTCATGTTTCCGCGTGCACCCGAACCGACCATCATTTCGATCGGGTTGAAGCGCTGCGCCTTGAACTCTTTCTCCATCGCGCTCTGCACTTCGGCCGTGGCGTCGGTCCAGATGCGAACTTCCTGTTGACGACGCTCGCCGTCGGTGATGATGCCGCGACGGAACTGGTTCTCGACCTTGTCGGCCTGCTTTTCGAACTCGTCGAGAATCTGGCGCTTGCTGGCCGGGGTCTTCACGTCCTCGATCGAGATGGTGAGACCCGACTGTGCCGCATAGCGGTAGCAAACGTTCTTGATGTTGTCGAGGGACTGCGCGATGACGGCCTTCGGGTAGTGGTCGGCGAGACGCTCGACGATGAGGCCCATCTCCTTCTTCTTCAGCGGCTCGGAGACGTGGCCGAAACGCTCGGCGTAGTCGACGGGCAGCGCCTCTTCGAAGAGGAGACGACCGGGGGTCGTGTCGATCGTGCGTGCTTCGCCGGTCGACAGCGTCTCGCGGAACTTGATCGGCGTGTGCAGGGTGACCGAGCGCTCGTCGAGTGCGCGGTACACCTCCCAGCGGTGACGGAACGAACGACCCTCACCCTTTGCACCCGTGACGAGTTCGGTGAGATAGAAGCCGCCGATGATCATGTCCTGCGACGGTGTCACGATGGGGCGACCCGACGCCGGCGAGAGGATGTTGTTCGCCGACAGCATGAGCACGCGGGCCTCGGCTTGAGCCTCGGCCGACAACGGCAGGTGAACCGCCATCTGGTCGCCGTCGAAGTCGGCGTTGAACGCGGTGCACACCAACGGATGGATCTGAATGGCCTTGCCCTCGACCAACACGGGCTCGAAAGCCTGGATGCCGAGGCGGTGCAGCGTCGGTGCGCGGTTCAGCAGAACCGGGTGTTCCTTGATGACGTCCTCGAGGACGTCCCACACCTGCGGACGACGACGCTCGACCATGCGCTTGGCCGACTTGATGTTCTGGGCGAGTTCCAGGTCGACGAGGCGCTTCATGACGAACGGCTTGAACAGTTCGAGCGCCATCAGCTTCGGCAGACCGCACTGGTGCAGACGCAACGTCGGGCCGGCCACGATGACCGAACGACCCGAGTAGTCGACGCGCTTGCCGAGC
>CAYFNP010000152.1:0-4325 GCA_964344425.1 uncultured Bifidobacterium sp.
CGGGCTCGCCAACTCGAGGGACGAAAAAGTTGAGTGAGAGTGACTCAAGTCCTACCGCGCTCTGTACGGGCGAGGCGAAATCGGGCAACATGGGCCGATGCACGACCTCGTCATCCGCAACGCCCATCTGGTCGACGGCACGGGCAGCCCCGGCCGGCCCGCCGACATCGCGGTTTCGGGGGGCACCATCACCGAGGTTGCCCCTCATATAGATGGTGCGGCCCGGCGGACCATCGATGCCGAGGGTCGCGTCGTCACCCCGGGGTTCGTCGACATCCACACCCACTTCGACGGCCAGGCCACCTGGGACCCGGTGCTTGCCCCCAGTTCGCAGCACGGCGTCACCTCGATCGTCATGGGCAACTGCGGGGTTGGCTTCGCCCCCGCCAAGCCGGCCGCGTCCGACCACGACTGGTTGATCGGCCTGCTCGAAGGAGTCGAGGACATTCCGGGCACCGCACTTGCCGAGGGCCTTGCATGGGACTGGGAAACCTTCCCCGAGTACCTCGATGCGCTGAAGCGCCGCTCGTGGACGATGGACGTCGGCACGCAGGTCGCGCACGCTCCGTTGCGCGCCTACGTGATGGGCGAACGCGGAGCCGACCCGCACGAAGAACCGACGGCCGACGAACTGACCGCGATGGCGCGGCAAGTGCGCGAGGGTCTGCGTGCCGGTGCGCTGGGCTTCACCACCAGCCGCACGTACATCCACCGCACGAAGGCCGGCCAACCACTCGGCACCCGCTTCGCCAGCAACGACGAACTGATCGCACTCACGTCGGCTCTTGCCGACGAAGGCACCGGCGTCATCCAGTTGATCTCCGATGCGTACCTCAGCGAGGACGAAGACCTCGCGACGCGCGAGATGGCCGTGATGGAGGAAGTCGCGCGGGCGTGCGGTCGGCCGATGTCGATGACGGTGCAGCAACCGATCGACGCACCCGACCGCTGGAAGCGAATGGTCGCGTGGACCATCGATGCAGCCTCGCGCGGCATCGACCTGAAGACGCAAATCGCGCCGCGCCCGATCGGCGTACTGCACGGCCTCGACGCTTCGATCACGCCGTTCATCCTGTGCCCCACCTACGCGCTCGTCATGCAGTTGCCGCGCGAGGCCCGTGTCGTGGAATTGTCGAAGCCCGAGGTTCGCGCAGCGATTCTGCGTGAACATCCCGAACAACTGCCGCGCGTCTCTGGAGTTCTGCACAACCTGTGCGCCGAGTTCGGTTCGCTCTTCCCGATGACCGACCCGGTTGACTACGAGCCCAGCCCCGACAAGTCGATCGCCGGTATCGCAGCGCGCGAAGGCCGTACACCGGCCGAAGTCGCCTACGACCAACTGTTGCGCAACGACGGTCGTCAACTTCTCTACATGCCGCTTTTCAACTACGTCGACGGCAACCTCGACGCGGTGCGCGAAATGCTGTTGTCGCCGCGCTCGGTGATCGGTCTCTCCGATGCCGGCGCGCACTGTGGCGCGATTTGCGATGCATCGTTCACCACTACGGCCGTCGCGCACTGGGCTCGCAACCGTTCACGCGGCGAACTTCTGCCTTTGGAATTCATGGTTCACCACGTCACACAACGCACGGCGCGTCACATCGGTTGGCACGACCGCGGAGTCGTCGCCCCGGGCATGGTTGCCGACCTCAACGTCATCGACATCGACCAACTCGGCGCAGCCCCGCCGCGACTCGTCACCGACCTTCCCGCCGGCGGCCGTCGGTTGGTGCAGGACGCGCACGGCTACGTCGCCACGGTGAAGTCGGGTGTCGTGACATTCGAGAACGGCCGACACACGGGCGAGCTACCCGGTCGTTTCGTTGCGGGCACGCGCGGCGCTCCTTCTACGATTCCCGTATGACCGGAACGCTCGTCCTGCTCCGCCACGGCCAGAGCACCTGGAACGAACTCAACCTCTTCACCGGTTGGCACGACGTCGAGCTGACGAAGCTCGGTGAAACCGAGGCTGCGGCTGCAGGTGCGGTGATGCGCAACGAGGGTCTGGTTTTCGATTTCGCTCACACGAGCGTGCTCACGCGCGCGGTGATGACCTGCCACCTTGCACTTCGCGAGATGGGCCAGGTGTGGTTGCCGCTTCAGCGGCACTGGCGACTGAACGAACGGCATTACGGCGCACTGCAGGGTCTCGACAAGAAGGAAACGACCGCGAAGCACGGCGCCGAGCAAACCAACCTTTGGCGGCGCAGTTTCGACGTTCCGCCGCCGGCCGTCGATGCGTCGAGCCCCGAGCATCCGGTGAACGACCCGCGTTACCGCTTCATCGAACGCGGCAACCTGCCCGCAACCGAGTGCCTGAAGGACGTCGTCGCACGGGTCCTTCCGTATTGGAACGACGAGGTCGTGCCCCAGCTTCAGGCGGGGATGAACGTTCTCGTCACGGCCCACGGCAACAGCCTGCGGGCCCTCGTCATGCACCTCGAGGGCATCAGCACAGCCGACATCGCGGAACTGAACATTCCCACGGGTGTCCCCCGTCGATATGCGTTCGACTCGTCGATGAAGGTGACCGGGGTTGCCTATCTGGGAGATCAGGAAGCAATCGCGGCGGCCGCGGCGGCCGTCGCCAACCAGTCGAAGTAACTGCACCCATCGTCGACGTGACGGGTGCAACGCGGTGACGTCTGGCGCACAACAAAACGGCTCGCGGGATTCGGCTTATGCTGACCACATGGCCTCGAAAAAGACCCCTCTCCAGTACCTCGCTCAGGTGTCGCTCTTCTCGTCGTGCAGTGCACGCGATCTCGGCAAGATCGCAAAGGCGTCCGAGCGCGTCACACTGTCCGCCGGCACCACGATGATCACGCAGGGCACCGCGGGCAAGCAGGCCTACGTCGTTCTCTCGGGCACCGCAACCGTCAAGCGCAACGGCAAGAAGATCGCCACCGTTCAGCCCGGCACGATGGTTGGCGAGTTGTCGCTTCTCGATCAGGGTTCACGCACCGCGACCGTCGTGTGCGACACCGACTGCGACGTGCTCGTTCTCGAGCAGCGCAAGTTGCTCGCAGTGATCGACGAGGTCCCGGCCGTTGGCCACAAGTTGCTCGCGGCCCTCGCCACGCGCATCCGCGACCTCGACCGCGCACACTACGGCTGAGTTCTGACTGCCTGATTGTCCCGACTTCGGGACGGGCGAACTAGGGTTGCTCTCGCTATGAGCAGCCCCAGTGCCCCCGCCAGCAACGACTCCGGTCCCCGTCGTTTCAAGCCCCACCAGCTGTCGATTGCCATCGGCATCGGGGTCGGTGCGTTCACCGTCGTTTCGGGTGTCATCCCGCAATTCACGAAGTGGCACGGCGACTCCGCCATCGCCCGCGAGGTGTTCCACGGCATCCCGGGCCCGCTGCAGGCGGCCTTCTACACCGTTATCCCGATTCTCATCGTCTGGGGTTCGCTGCGCTTCGCCGACCGCGTGCGCAACTGGGAACGTGGCGCGCCCGACCGTCGCCGCACCACCCCGAAGAACGTGAAGCGCCGTCTCGCCGACTACCGCGCCGGCGTGTACATGCGCACCCTGCTGCGCGACTCGGCCGCAGGTCTGATGCACTCGATGATCTACTTCGGGTTCCTCGTATTGCTCGGCGTCACGACCGTGCTCGAAATCGATCACCAGTTGCCCGAAAGCCTGAAGTTCCTCCACGGCCGCGTGTACCAGGCCTACGCAATGATCGGCGACCTTGCCGGCGTGGTCTTCACGGTCGGTGTGGTCTGGGCGATCCTGCGTCGCTACGTGCAGCGGCCGTATCGCATCCGCATCAAGACCAAGCCCGAGCACGCCGCGATCCTCGGCGTTCTGCTGGGCATCGGTCTCACGGGCTTCGGCGCCGAGGCATTCCGCATCGCCCAACAGTCGGCCGCGGGCGCCAACATGGAATTCGAGAAGTGGAGCTTTGTCGGCTATCCCCTGTCGCAGGCGTTCGACGGCCTTGCGGTGAACACCCTCGAAACCTGGCACCAGATCTGGTGGGTCGGCCACGTGCTCGCCTTCGTGGCGTTCCTCTTGCTGCTGCCCATCACCATGCTGCGGCATATCTTCACCTCGCCGCTGAACATGTACCTGAAGGACCGCGAACGCCCCAAGGGCGCGATGAAGGCGATGCCGAACCTCACCGAGACATCGCTCGAGTCGTTCGGTGCAGCCGTCGTCGAGGACTTCACCTGGAAGCAGTTGCTCGACACCGACGCCTGCACGATGTGTGGCCGTTGCACCAGCGTGTGTCCCGCTCACGCCACCGGCAAGCCGCTTGACCCGCGCGAGATCGTTCTCAAGACAGGCGAGGTCATGGCCGCCACCGCCGCGCATG
>CAYFNP010000153.1:0-344 GCA_964344425.1 uncultured Bifidobacterium sp.
CCATGTCACCGAATGCGTCCTCGGCTCCGAGGATGTCGGTGACATGGACTTCAAGGTGGCCGGCACGGCCGACGCGGTGACCGCACTGCAGTTGGACACCAAGATCGACGGCATTCCCGCCGACGTTCTTGCCGCGGCTCTCGACCAGGCCAAGGAAGCCCGTCTCGCGATTCTCGAGGTGATGAACCGCGCCATCGCGGCTCCGCGCCCGGAAGTTGCCGACACCGCGCCGAAGATCGTCTCGTTCACGATTCCGCTCGACAAGGTCGGCGAAGTCATCGGGCCGAAGGGCAAGGTCATCAACACCATCCAGCAGGAGACCGGCGCCGACATCGCGGTCAGCG
>CAYFNP010000153.1:354-4314 GCA_964344425.1 uncultured Bifidobacterium sp.
GCTGAAGGTGAACGACGCGCGCGAGCGCATCATGAACATCGTCCAGCCGCCGACCGCCGACCTTGGTGCGGTCTACACCGGACGCGTCGTTTCGATCACCAAGTTCGGTGCATTCGTCAACATCCTCCCCGGACGCGACGGACTCGTACACATCTCGAAACTCGGCAAGGGCAAGCGCATCAACAACGTCGAGGACGTGCTGCAGTTGGGTGACGAGATCGAAGTCCGCGTCGATGACATCGACGACAAGGGCAAGGTCAGCCTGACCCCGGTCGGTGAGGGCTACGAGAACCTGCCCGTCGACGACGGCAGCGAGCGCCGTTCGCGTGACGACCGCGGCGGACGTGACGACCGCGGCGGACGCGGCGGACGTGACCGTGGTGATCGTGGTGGACGCGGCGACCGTCGCGATCGTGGACCGCGCGAAGACCGCGGCGAGCGCCGCGAGCCGAAGTCGCAGGACGGCGACGACGCCGTGTCGGTCAGCTTCGAGGACGAGTTCGAAAGCGAACTCTCCGAGCAGCTCGGCGACCTCGGCCCGGGTCGTTCCTCGGGTGGCAACCGCCGTCACCGCTGACGCAACCGACGTCGCCCATCGGGCGACAACTCAAACGAATCGTTCGACCCCGACCGACTACGGTCGGGGTCGTGACGTCTTCGGGGAAGATCAGGGTCGGTGTCGTCGGTGCGGGCGGTCGCATGGGCGCCACCGTGTGCGACGCGGTCGCGGCCGACGACGCACTTGAACTCGTCGCGGCGGTCGACCCGGCGCATGTCGGAGCGTCGATTCACGGTCTCACCATCGCGACCGAACTGAAGGCGCTTGCCGACGCGGGGTGCCAGGTTGTTGTCGACTTCACCGTGGCCGCCGCGGCGCGCACGACCCTGCCGTGGCTGGCACTGCACGGCATGCACGCGGTGGTCGGCACCACGGGGTTTTCCGACGACGACTTGGCGTCGTTCCGTGGCGCGTTCACGTCGAGCAACTGCCTCATTGCGGCCAACTTCGCGATCGGCGCAGTGTTGATGATGAAGTTCGCCGAGCAGGCCGCGCCGTATTTCGACACCGCCGAGATCATCGAACTGCACCACAACGCGAAGGCCGATGCGCCAAGCGGAACCGCGGTTGTGACGGCGCAGCGCATGGCAGCTGCCAGCGGTGACTGGGCAGACGACCCGACGAAACACGAGGTGTACCCCGGTGCGCGCGGCGGCGAAGGTCCCGCCGGAATCCGTATTCATTCGGTTCGCATGGTCGGCATGACTGCCCACCAAGAGGTCATCCTTGGCGGTGCGGGTCAAACACTCACGATCCGCCACGACAGCTTCGACCGGGTCAGCTTCATGCCGGGCGTCGTCCTTGCGTGCAAGAAGGTCGTCTCGACACCGGGTCTGACGCTGGGTCTCGACGCAATTCTCTAACCGTCGACGACTTCGGCTAGTTGTCGACGACTTCGTCGTTTGACGGCGGTTCGAGAGGTTTGCGCTTGCGGGTTTGCAACGCCGAGAGACCAAAGAGGGCGATCACGATCCACCATTGGTAGCGCTCGATCGATTTCAGGAACCAGCGCACCTGGTCCTCGAAGATGTCGCCGCCGATGCGCAGCAGGATCAGCTTGACGACGATGCCGACCACGAGACACGGCAGATACTTCTTGAACGGCAGTTTGCGGTGGCCGAGAAGCACGCACACGACATTGCTGCCGGGCATCAGGACGACGGCGATACCACCGGTCTTGTCGACCGCACGCTCGACCCAGCGGTAGGCCGCGGGCATTTCGCCGACGGTGTCCTCGACCCAGCGCACCGTGCGGTCGCCGTACCAGCGTCCGACGAAGTACAGGGCCAGACCCGCGGCGAGAATCCGGAGAAAGCCGATGATGAAGTACGCGGTGGGTGACGTGAACGGCACGGAACCGAACAGATTTCTGTTCCGCGACGACAGCATCAAGACCGGGATCGGGTGTTCGTCGACGAGGGCGGGGCCGATGTTCGAACCGATGGTTCCCGTGATGAAGAGAAGGGAGGTGATCGCGAGAACCGCCTTGCGCACGCAGGCAACCTAATGCAGGAGCAGGTTCGCGTCACCACGGAGCCCTTCAAAGGATCGGGTACAACGTGACTACTCTTTCCCGCATGCGCGGACTGATGCAGGACACACCACTCACCATCGTTCATCTCTTCGACCGGGCCGAGAAGTACCACCGAGACAAAACGGTGATGACGGCGAACCCGCGTGGTGCCACGCGCGTGACGTACGGCGAATGGGCCGACCGCACGCGGCGCGTTGGCGGCGTACTCGACGACCTCGGCATCTCTGCAGACGGTCGCGTCGCAACGTTCGCGTGGAACACGCAGCGCCACCTCGAGTTGTACTTTGCGGCGCCCTGCACGGGGCGCGTTCTGCACACGCTCAACATCCGCCTGTTCCCCGAGCAACTGACGTACATCGTCAACCACGCCGATGACGAAGTGATCTTCGCCGACAAGTCGCTGCTCGGCTTGTTGCTTCCGTTGTTCCCCACGTTCGGCTGTGTGAAACACCTGGTTGTCATGGACGATGCACCCGGCGACATGCCGAGTCTTCCCGGGGTTCAGGTGCACGACTACGAGGCGTTGTTGGCGAAGGCATCGCCCGTCGAGTTCGGTGTCGACGACGAGAACCTCGCGGCGAGCATGTGTTACACCAGCGGAACGACGGGGAATCCGAAGGGTGTCGTCTACAGCCACCGCAGCACGTACCTGCACACGATGGGGGCGATGACGGTCGACAGCCTCGGCGCCCGCGAGAGCGACGTCATCCTTCCCGTCGTGCCGATGTTCCACGCCAACGCCTGGGGTCTTGCACATGCGGCCGTCGCGGCCGGGTCGAATCTCGTCATGCCGGGGCCCGATCTTTCGGGCAAGGCGATCGCGGACCTCATCGTCGGTGAAAAGGTCACCGTTGCGGCGGGTGTTCCGACCATTTGGATGGGCGTGCTGCCCGAATTGAAGGGTCGCGACACGTCGTCGCTGCGCGCGATTCCGTGTGGCGGTTCTGCGGTGCCCAAGGCGTTGAGCGAGGCGTATCGCGCGCAAACCGGGCTGCCGATTCTCCAGGCGTGGGGCATGACCGAAACAAGCCCCATCGCGTCGACGTGCAATCTCAGTGCCGCCGATCGTCTGCTTCCCGACGACGAGCAGGCCGAACTGCGCACCACGGTCGGTCAGATCAACTTCGGCGTCGAGTGTCGCGTCGTCGAACCCGACACCACGAATCCCGTTCCCTGGGACGGCGAGACGAGCGGTGAACTGCAGTGCCGTGGTCCGTGGATCGCTGCGACGTATTACAACGACGCACGCGCGGGGGAGAGTTTCACCGCCGACGGTTGGTTGCGCACGGGTGACGTCGCGACGATGGATGCACAGGGTCGCGTCCGGTTGGTCGACCGCACGAAGGACCTCATCAAGAGCGGCGGCGAGTGGATCTCGTCGGTCGACGTCGAGAACGAACTGATGGCGCACCCGAAAATCAAGGAAGCCGCGGTCATCGGGGTTCCGCACCCGAAGTGGGCCGAGCGTCCGCTCGCGTGCATCGTGCCGAAAGAGGGCGAGACCCTCTCGAAGGACGAAGTGGTCGAGTTCCTGGTACCGCGTCTCGCCAAGTGGCAGTTGCCCGACGACGTGGTTTTCATCGACGAGGTGCCGAAGACCAGCGTCGGCAAGTTCTCGAAAAAGACCCTCCGCGACCGCTTCGCCGATTACGTGCTGCCGACGATCTAGTCAGCCGTCGATCTGGTCAACGCCGCATCGTGCGGGCGAGGAATTCGCGCGTGCGCGGTTCGCGTGGTGCGTCGAGAACCTCTGCCGGCGTTCCGAGTTCGTGGATCGTTCCCTCGTGGAGGAAACACACCGTGTCGGCGATCTCGCGGGCGAAGCCCATCTCGTGGGTGGCCATCAACATCGTCATGCCCGATTGCC
>CAYFNP010000154.1:0-4290 GCA_964344425.1 uncultured Bifidobacterium sp.
GCAAGCCCGTCGGCCACGGCCATCGAACACATGCGGCCACCCATCGACCGCCCGCCGATGACGAGCGACGATGTTCGGCGCGCGTGACGTGCAGCGAATGCACGTACTTCTGTGTTCACGCAGTCAATGAGAACCGGCGCGCGATCGGGCGCCCTGCGCCCCGCACGTCGGTACGGAAAGTCGACGCGCGCAACCGGCACCGGCGCGAGTGACGCTTCGATGGCAACCAGCGACGAATGGTTGCGGTCGCTACCCGCACCGGGAAACAGCACGACACCGCGGGCCTTGATCGAGCGAGCCATCAGAGTTTGCTGAGCACGCGCCGCGCCTCGGAGAGGTCGGCGATCTCGCGGCTCGCGCGGTCTTCGGCGCCACCGTGGTCGGGGTGCACCGTGCGCAACTTTTCACGGAAACGCTGTGTCACTTCGCGTTTCGACGGCTTGATCGTGCCGGCCGGAAAGCCGAGCACCTCGAGAGCCCACGCCCGCGGGTCGGCAAGTGCCGCGACGGAACTGGTGGCGTTGCCTGCAAGGTACGTGATGAACGACGCACCGATGGGTCCACGCCACGACATTGCCTTCACCAAGACCGGGCCGAGTGCGCGACGCGTGGCCGGCTCGAGACGTTCGAGCGCGTAGACCGCGCCGAGAACCTGCTGCAACGGATTGCCCTGGGTGTCGAAGATGAACTCTGCCGAGTCGTCCTCGCCGACCAGTCGGTGGAGGCTGCGCGCAAGGCCGTGCCGGTCGACCTGAAAGCGATGGCGCAAACGCGGTTGCACGACGCGCGAACCGCGTTGCACCTCGAGCACGAGACGCTGGATGTCGGGATGGATTTCCTCGTCAACCTCGAAGAGGTGCCGCGCAACAACGGCGCCGAGCAGGACACCACCGAATCCCGGCGCCGGGTCGGCGGGGAGAACGAGATGACCGAGCGCGACGCGGCGCGTCGGCGTGACGGGCCGTGAGTGCCAGATCTCGAGTTCGGCGAGCAGCATCGCGAGGCGACGCTAGTGGTGAATCAGACGTGTGGCCTCAGCGTGACGAACAATCGCTTGGCGATTTCCATCGCACCGATTTCGTCGGGAATGTCGGCACCCGCGAGCGCCTCGGCCAACTGGTCTGCAAGTTCGACGGCTTGGCGCCATGCCGGCATCGGCACCCCGAACGGCGCACCACCGTCCTCGACGTCGTCGAGCACACCGACGAGCAATGCGAGACCGTCGGCGTCGAGCGGGTCACGCTGCAGACGCTCGGCCGCGAGGAACATGTTCGTCAGGGTGTCGCCCGAGAGGTTCGATGTGCCGGCGGACACGGTGGGACGTCCCGACCCCGGCGAGTCGACGATCGTGACATCGCCGGCTTCGACCGCATCGAGCAGGTCGTCGACCGTGTCCTCGAACTCGGTCAGCGTGACGAGCAACGCCCCTTCCCACCTGAACGGAATGCCCGAGCCAACGAGTAGTTCGGTGAGTCGCGAACGTTCGCCGTCGGTCCAGTCGTCGAGTTCGTATTCGGTGATCTCGTCGTCGGCCGCATCGTCGAGCGCCGCACCGCTGTCGGACGTACCGAAACCTCCGGAACCGGAAATGTTGAACCCGGCCTCGAGACGATCGAGCAGCGTGTCGGCGACGTCTTCCAGCTCGGCGGGCACGACGACTTCGCTACCGACCCACGCATGGGGAAGTTCGGCCTCGGCAAACACCTCGGCGACCGCGGCGCGCTGGTCGATGTTCCAGTCGGTGAGGTCGTAGTGAACGCTCTCGGCGTCGGGGTCGAGCGGGTTCCAGTCCGACATGGTCGCCCACGCTACAACGCGCGGAGGAACTCGCCAATCAACGAGTACTCGCGCTCTTGGTTCGCACGCAGACGAAATCCGTGGCCTTCTCCCTCGAACACGTGCAACTGCACGTCGCCACCGCGATGGCGCAGTTCGTTGGCGAGAATGACGCTGTGCTCGAGCGGCACGGCCTCGTCGAGATCGCCGTGCATCAACAACACTCGCGAGTGTGCGAGGCCGTCGAGTTTCGACAACGGCGAACGCCGGGCGTAGAGATCGCCGTCGCCAGCCGAGCCACCGACGAGCACCGGAATCGAGTGTTTCTCGTACTCCCACGAACGCTCGAGCGAATCGACGAGATCGACGACCGGATACAACGCGACGACCCCGGCGAACAGGTCGGGGTGCGAGCCGACCGCATTCAGTGCGGCGAACCCACCAGCCGAACCCCCCATCGCAATCGTCGAGGCGGGTTCGCCCCATCCGTTTGCGTGCGCGAACCGCGTTGCGCTGACAACGTCGTCGGTGTCGAATTCACCCCACCGGCCGTTCAGCGACTGCTGGAAGGCCCTGCCGTGACCCGTCGTGCCGCGATGGTCGACAACGAGCACCCTGCAACCGCGACCCACCCAATGGGCGATGCGCGGCATGAACGTGACCTGCCACTGGTCGGTCGGCCCGCCATGCACCCACACGATCAAACGCGATGCACCGCCGCCCGCCGGTTCATAGAGACGGTACGGAACACCATCGGCAGACCCGACTGTGGGTTCCACGAGATCGAACACGCTCCACGGCCCGTCGTCGCAGGGCAACTCTGCCGTCGCAAGAACGCGACGCTCGAAAGAAACCGGGTCGAACCACACGATCTGCGTCGGTGTGACCGCACCCGTGCGCAGCGCGACGATTCCGTGGGCAGACCACGACACCGACCCGTGAACGGCACGGGCCAGAGTCCGCACCGAACCGTCGTGAAAATCAACGACGGCAAGATCACCGAAGCCGTCGAGGTTGCGGGCGACGACGTAAGCCGAGCCATCCGGCGACCAGCACCAAGAACGCAGCCCACCTCCCCACTGCGGGCCGCCGCATTCGCAACGCGGACCATTCAGCGACAACGGCACGATGTCGCCCGAATCGACGCTGCACGGTCTCAGCCAGCCGTCGACGTCGGACAGAACTCCCAACACACCTTCGGCCGATACGTCGACCTGCTGGATCGACGTCGAAGGCCGCCCAACGACCCTGATCGCCCGGAACGTTGGCGCGGTCGCACACCACACCTCGGACTCGTCCCACGGCATGTTTGGCTGCGACCAGCACTGCCAGTACACCGTGTCACCGAACCACACCGGGTCGAGAGAAAACGCGTGCGGATGTTCGACGCGATGAACCACGCCCGTTGCAACCTCGACAACCACCACGCGCGACATCGACTCGACCGCAGCGACCCATCGTGCGTCGGCCGACAACGACACACCGTGCAGCGCTCCCGTTTCACCATTTGTGTCGACACGACACGCGACACCGATGTCGCCATTCGTCGGCAGCGATGCCTGCCACAAGCCTCCGGTTTTCGCCGCGTACACGATGCCCGAACCGTCGGGCAACCAGCGAAAACAGCCACCACCCATCCCCCGCCCCATGGCGGGCACGGGGTCGAGCGGCCACGGCGACTCGACGCCGGCCATGTCGACGAGACGCAGTTCGCCCTTGCCGTCGTACGACGACCCGAACGCCACGAACGCACCGGTCGGGTCGAGCCGCGGCTCGCTCAAGTCGCGCTGGGCAAGGCATCGCGCGACGGTCGGAGCAGGCACGGGGCCGAGGGTATCCGTGGAACTACGGTTGGACCATGGCCGACAGCATCAACCAGAAGCCCGACCGCAACCTTGCACTGGAACTCGTGCGGGTCACCGAATCGGCAGCCCTCGCGGCCTCCCGCTGGGTCGGACGTGGCGACAAGAACGGCGCCGACGGCGCTGCAGTCGAAGCGATGCGGACCGTGCTCGCAACCGTGCCGATGGACGGCCTTGTCGTCATCGGCGAAGGCGAAAAGGACGATGCCCCCATGCTGTTCAACGGCGAGGCCGTGGGCGACGGCAGCAACACGAAGACCGACGTCGCAGTCGACCCGATCGACGGCACCACCCTCACGTCGCTCGGTCTGGGCAACGCGATTTCGGTCATCGCGGTGTCAGAACGCGACACGATGTTCGACCCGGGCCCGTGCATGTACATGGAAAAGATCGCCGTCGGCCCCGACGCCGTCGGTTCGATCGACATCACCGCCAGCGCAACGCAGAACCTGCGCTGGATCGCCCGCGCCAAGAACGAATCGGTGCGCGACCTCACCGTCATGATCCTCGACCGCGAACGCCACAAGGACCTCATCGAAGAGGTGCGCAGCACCGGCGCGCGCATCAAGCTCATCAAAGACGGCGACATCTTCGGCGCCATCGCCACCGCATGGCCCGAAGCCGGCGTCGACGTTCTCTTCGGCATCGGCGG
>CAYFNP010000155.1:0-4279 GCA_964344425.1 uncultured Bifidobacterium sp.
GGAGATGATGACCGGCTCGGCCATGCGGAAGCCGCGGATCCAACCCGGACGGGGCTCGGCGAGTGCGGATTCGATGATCGACGGTCGCACGATGTTGACGGGCAGCGAGCCCTTGGTTTCGGTGAGTGCCTGTTCGCCGAGGGCTTTGGTGAATGCATACGCGTCGGGCCAGCCGACGCTTGCGGCGCGTGCGCGACCGGCCTGGACCAGCTCGTTCTGCACCCACTTGTCGCGCAACTGTTCGGTCTTTGCCGCGAGTGCAGGTGCGCCCGCGGCGCCCAATTCGCGGCGTGCTTCCTCGCGGAACTTCGCAAGCGCCTGCGGTGTGCGGCTGGCAGCCTCGACGTCACCGCGCAGGCGACGTGCCGAATCGACTTCGGCGCGCCAACTGAGGCCGATGTCGAACGGTCCCTCGGAGACGAGGAGCTCGGGTGCGTGTCCGCGTCGGTTACCCGCGACATAGCAGGTGCTCACCGCGACGAGATGCGGTTTGGTCGGTGAGTCCGCATGCAGTTCGTTCAGCACGGCGGCAAGACGCACCGGACCGAGCAGGTTCACTTCGACGGCCGAGTCGAGCGGCGAGTCGAATGCGACCGCGGCGGCAGAGTGGATGACGACGTCGCACGTTGCGAGTTCGGCCCGACCGGCATCGGACAGGGCAAGGCCGTCCTTCGAGATGTCACCGTCGATCGCATGAACGCGCCGCGCGCACATCGCGTCGAATTCCTCGGCGGATCCCTTCATCTCTGCACGCAGACGATCGAACGCGTCGTTGTTGAGAATTTCGCGCTTGACGCGGCCGGCCGCGCCGCGACGTCCACCGCGCACGATCAAAAACAGTTCGCAGTCGGGCACGCCGCGCAGAAGCCGTTCAACGAGAGCCGTGCCGACGAAGCCCGTCGACCCCGTGATGGCAATGCGCCGCCCCGCCAATGACTCCGCGATCATCGGGGTAGGTCTAGCACGTTTCTCTACCAATTGGTAGAGGATGCCGAGTACCCTCCAAAGATATGGCAGGAAAGCCAACACGGGAGCGGATTCTGGAGGAAGCCTTGGACGGCTTCGGGACCTCGGGGATCGACGCCACGAGCCTCGACGACATCGCCCGCGGGGTGGGCGTCGCCAAGCAAACCCTTCTCTATTGGTTCCCGTCGAAAGAGGAACTGGTCGTTGCGGTGCTGCAACGACTCGCCGACGAGTTGGCGATCGAGGTCGAGGCGGCGGTGCGGTCAGCCCCGCACGGATTTGCGCGCATCGAGGCGGCGGTCAACGCGGTGTTCCGCCCGGCCGTGCGTCGACCCGCGTTGCTTGGTCTTGTGCGCGAACTGAATCGATTGAACCCCGAACTTGCCGACGCCGTGGTGGCACGAATGGCACCACTGGTCGAACCGGCCGTTGCGTACCTGGCTGCCGAGATGGATGCGGGCCACCTGCGACGCGCCGAACCGCGTCTGGTTCTTGCCTTTGCGTACTCGACCGTTGTCGGTGTGGCCACCGAGCCGGTGGCGCTGCGCGCGGTGGGGTGGAAGCCGGGAGTTGCGTCGCTGCGTCAACTGCGACGCGAGCTACTTGCTTACCTGCGTGCTGCGCTTGCGCCGTGAGTGGCGGTCGCGCGCCAGCTCGACCAGCCGGTCGATGAGACCGGCGTAGGGGAGACCCGTCACTTCCCACATCTTCGGGTACATCGAGATCGGGGTGAAACCCGGGATGGTGTTGACCTCGTTGCAAAGGAAGCCACGGCCCGGTGATTCGAGGAAGAAGTCGACGCGGGCCATGCCCTCGCAGCGCAGTTCGGAGTAGATGCGCACGGCGAGTTCGCGCACGATGCGCGTTTCGTCGGCATCGAGCACCGCGGGAATCAGCAACTGGGCCGACGCGTTGATGTATTTGTCCTCGTAGTCGTAGAACTCGGCGCCCGCAACGATCTCGCCCGGCAACGACGCCTCGGGTGACACGTTGCCGAGCACGGCGACCTCGATCTCGCGACCGACGATGGCTTCTTCGCACACGACCCATTCGTCGTAGACGAAGGCGTGCCTGATCGCACCCAGCAGCGATGCGCGGTCCTTCGCCTTGCGCACGCCAACCGACGACCCCATGTTCGCCGGCTTCACGAACATGGGCAGACCGATC
The DNA here is from genome assembly GCA_964344425.1 of uncultured Bifidobacterium sp. GTDB lineage: Bacteria > Actinomycetota > Acidimicrobiia > Acidimicrobiales > Ilumatobacteraceae > F1-20-MAGs119. Next base: position 2,134 of record CAYFNP010000155.1, read on the forward strand.
GTCGCGATGATCTCGTCGGCATCGGCGTCGCTGAAGTGAGGTTCGTGGATCGCACGGAAGTGCGGTTGGGGAATTCCCGCGGCCGACAGCACCTGCTTGGCCATCGACTTGTCCATGCACAGCGCGCTTGCCAGCACACCCGACCCGACGAAGGGCACGTTGGCGAGTTCGAGCATTCCCTGGATGGTGCCGTCCTCGCCCAAGGGGCCGTGGAGCAAGGGAAACACGACGGATCCCTGTCGGATGACGTCGGCGAGTGTGGTGGCCGGTCCGTTGGCAACGAGACGCCCCGCGGCGCACGCCTCGGCGGATGTGTCGGCGAGGTGCCACGAGCCGTCGCGGGCGATTCCCACGCCGACGATGTCGTAGCGCGAACGGTCGGCTGCGGCGATCACGTGGGCTGCCGTGACGCAACTGACATCGTGCTCGGCGGATTCGCCACCGAACACAACGACGAGCCGTGTCGTGCCGCCACTCATGGCCCTGACGGTACACGGCACGGGCGGTAGCGTCACGGTATGCGAATCGCGGTTGCCGACGCCGTGCGCGCACTCGGCGCCGAAATTGTCGATGAACGAGCCGACGCGGCGGAGTTCGACGGCGTGTCGTACGACTCGCGCACTCTGGCCCGCGGCAATCTCTTCGTCGCGGTGGTTGCCGAACGCGACGGTCACGAATTCGTCACCGACGCGGCGACCGCCGGATGTGCGGCAGTGTTGGTGTCGAGCCGCGTGCCGTCGTGCGGTGTTCCGCAGATCGTGGTCGACGACACCGTCGCTGCGCTCGCGGTACTCGGACGGTTGGCGCGCGATGTCCTCGACGGCTCGGCGTCCGGTCGAGTCGTCGGCATAACGGGTTCCGTTGGCAAGACATCGACGAAGGATTTCGCCGCGGCGGCGTTGTCGTCGCACTGGAAAGTCGCCGCAAGCGAGAAATCGCTGAACAATGACCAGGGGCTTCCGGTGACGTTGTTGAATGCCCCTGCCGACGCCGGTGCCGTGGTGCTGGAAATGGGCATGCGCGGCTTCGGTGAGATCGCCCGCTTGGCCGCCATTGCCCGACCCGACATCGGCATCGTCACGCGCGTAGGCGAGTCGCACAGCGAACGTGTCGGTGGCGTCGACGGCGTGCGCCGTGCGAAGTCGGAACTGGTGACCTCGCTTCCCGACACGGGCTGGGCATTGTTGAACGCCGACGACCCGCGGGTGTCGTCGATGGCATCGCTAACCGACGCACGCGTGCTGACCTTCGGTGAATCGGTTGCGGCCGACATGCGCGTGGTCGACGCACGCGTCGACGGTTCGACGCTGGTCTTCGACTACGCGTCGCAGTGGGGCAACGGTCGGTGCCGTTTGCCCGTGCCCGGTGTGCACATGGCGACCAACGCTGCGGCCGCCCTTCTCGCTGCGGCGGTGTGCGGGTGCGACGTCGCGGCAGCGGCCGACTCGATGCGAAACGCCCGAATGTCGCCGATGCGCATGGCGGTTCACGCGGTTGCCGGCCGGACGCTTCTCGACGACTCGTACAACTCGAGCCCAACCTCTGCGATCGCCGCGCTGAACACCCTTGCAGCGATGCCCGCCGCGCGCCGGATCGCAGTGCTGGGAACCATGGCGGAAATCGACGAACCCGAACGTCGTCATCGCGACGTCGCGGCCCACGCGGTTTCGCTCGGCATCGAGGTCGTCGCCTTCGGCACCGACCTGTACGGCTGCGAACGGATCGACGAGATCGGCGATGCCGCCGAACGGTTCTTCGCATCGCCCGACGGCTCGGCGATGCTGGTCAAGGCATCGCGCTCGGTGGGGCTCGATCGCGTGGTGTCGGCGATCGTGTCGACCGTCGGCGGCACCTGAGCGAAGTGCCTATCATCGTCGCATGACGAGTGGGTCAGTCGCGGTCGAGAATTTCGTCAGTCGGTTTCTTGCCGACTTCGAAGGAGATCCGTCAACACAAGTTGACCGTCTCGTCAGCGCGTCGAGCGGCCTCGACGCCCACGGGATGTTGTCGGCTCTCGGCCATCCTGCGGTCGCTGCCGCGGGGCGCACGTTCGGAGTGCAGTTGATGGCCGACCTCATGCATCCCACGAACTCGATTTATTTCGACTCGATCTATGGCGCGTACCGCGGCCAACGCGACATCAGGG
>CAYFNP010000156.1:0-4258 GCA_964344425.1 uncultured Bifidobacterium sp.
CTCATCCGTCGAGCCCTCTTGGCTCTCAGCGTCGCAGGGGCCATCGCCGCCGCGCTGCGCCTGAAGGGCAAGGGTGCGGTGCCGCCCCAGCAGGGTGGCTGGCGCGACATCTCGTCGTCCAAGTAGGCCGCGATGATCGTCGTCGCCGGCACGGGTCTGGTCGGCACCCATGCAGCCGAGCAGTTGCGTCGCCGCGGTCACGAGGTGCGTTCCGTGTCGCACAAGACGGTGAACGAGATCGACCCGACAACCGTCGAGGTGGTGTTGCTGGCCCACGGCGGAGACCACGCGCGGCATGCGCGGCGCTTTCTCGCGGCAGGCAGCCACGTCGTGTCGGTCAGCGACGAAACCAAGGACGTGCTCGCACTGCTCGACCTGAACGGCGACGCACTCGCCGCCGGACGCACGTTGGTGCTGGGCGCCGCGTGTTCACCCGGGTTGTCGGGGCTGTTGGTGTCGTACTTGTCGAAGAAACTCGACGACACCGACGAAGTGCACGTTGCGGTGCACGGCACGGGCGGCCCCGAATGCGCGCGCCAACACCACGACGTGCTGTCGGGAACGGCCCTTGGTTGGCACGAGGACGACTGGTTGCGCCGTCCCGCCGGAAGTGGTCGCGAACTGTGCTGGTTTCCCGAGCCCATCGGCTCGCGCGACTGCTACCGCGCCGACCTGGCCGACCCGCTGTTGATCAAACACGCCTTTCCACACTTGCAGCGCATCAGTGCGCGCACGTCGGCCACGCGCCGCGACCGCCTGACCGCACGTCTGCCGATGCTGACGCCACCGCGCGAGTCGGGCGACATGGGTGCACTGCGCGTCGAGGTGCGCGGCTCGCGCGACGGTGAACGCGCCGTCGAGGTGGCGGGCACCGCACACCCGATGGCCCAGATCGCCGGATCGGTTGCCGCGTCGGTGGCGCACGAAATTCGTCGTCAGTCGCATTTCGGAACACCGATCGCTCCCGGTGCACTTGCACTCGGCGACCCTGCACTTCCCAACGGCGAACTGTTGGACGATGTCATGCAGGCCGGCGTGCGCGTTCAGGCTTTCTACGGAGTGCAGTGATGCACGACGTGGACGACGTCGTTGCACAGCGCCTGCGCGACAGCGACCAGCGCTACACGCCGGCGCGCCGCGCGTTGGTGGCGGCACTGCGTTCGGCCAACGGGCCGGTGTCGATTCCCGACATCCAACGCCTGACCGACGACCTTCCGCAAAGTTCGGTCTACCGCAACCTGTCGGTGCTCGAGTCGGCCGGCGTCGTGTCGCGCATCGTCGGCACCGACGAATTCGGCCGTTTCGAACTGGCCGAAGACCTGATCGGCCACCATCACCATCTGCTGTGTGAAGAGTGTGGGGCAATGCTCGACGTCACCGTGCCGCCCGAGATCGAGGCGCAACTCGACGGCGCGTTGGAAAAACTCGCTGCCGCGAGCGGCTTCGACCTGCACCATCACCGTCTCGACCTCGTGGGAAGATGTGCGAAATGTCGGTGAAGCGCGCAACCAGCAAATGGATCACCCGCAACAGCGGCCCGATGCCGTGGTTGCCCGAGGCACGCATCGTCGCGCTGCCCGACCGCGGCGAGATGTTCGTGCGCGTGCACAAACACGCCGACCCGAACGCACCGACGCTGCTGTTGCTGCACGGCTGGACCGCATCGAGCGACATTCAGTTCTTCACCGCCTACGAAGAGTTGGCCAAGCACTACTCGTTCATCGGCGTTGACCACCGTGGGCACGGTCGGGGCCTGCGGCCGAACCGTGACTTCCATTTGGAAGACTGCGCCGACGACGCCGCGGCCGTGGTGCGCTTCCTCGCGCCAGACGTGGGAATCGACAAGGTGATCACCGTCGGTTATTCGATGGGCGGGCCCATCTCGTTGCACCTCGCGCACCGTCACCCCGACCTGGTTGCCGGCATGGTGCTGCAGGCCACGGCAATGGAGTGGCGCGCCACGCGCCGCGACCGCCTGACGTGGCTGTTCCAAAGCGCAGTGTCGCCGTTGTTGCGCAACGTGACGACGCCGCGCGTGTTGAACGTGGCGCTGCACCGCACGATGCACCCCGACAACCACGTGGCGAAGTACATCCCGTGGCTGATCGGCGAGATTCGTCGCAACGACGGTTGGATCGTCAGTCGCGCCGGCCGCGCACTCGCGAAATACGACGCGCGCGACTGGGCGGGAACCCTTGGCGTGCCCGCGGCGTATCTGTTGACCACCAAGGACCAGTTGGTCGCCGTGTCACGTCAACGCGAACTCGCGTCAGCGATGTCGGCCGACGTTGTCGAGATCGACGGCGATCATTTCGTCACGCTGGCCAAGCCAGCGGATTACTCCGCGGCTACGGCCGAGGCGATTCGTCGCGTGGCGGCGAAAGTCGCTCGCTGAGCTCGGCCACCTGCTCGCCGAGCTTGTCCAACTGATCGCGCAGTTCGTCCATCGTCACCATGTCGGCAAGCGCCAGACGCACGGCCGCCAGTTCGCGAGCCAGGAACTCGGTGTCGGCCTGCGTACGCGATGCGACCGAACGGTCGACCTCGCTTTGCTGGCGATCGCGGTCTTCCTGCCGGTTCTGCGCGAGCAGGATCAACGGCGCCGCATAGGCGGCCTGCAACGACAGCGCGAGGGTGAGAACACCGAACGGGTTCGGGTCGAACTTCCATTCCTCGGGCAATGCGATGTTCCACGTCAGCCAGAACAAACAGACGAACGACTGGAACAAAAGGAATCGCGCCGTACCGAGGGTGCGCGCGATCGACTCGCTGAACTGGCCGAATGCATCGGGGTCGTAGTGGATACCCAACCGCCGCCGACGGCGGGGCATCGTCAGGTCTTCGCGGCGGCGCATTACGACGCCGCCTGTCGTCTGCGCTGTCGCCAGTCGGCAGGCAACGTGCGGTCGAGCACGTCGTCCACCGTGATGGCACCGAGCAGGCGACCGGCGGAGTCGCACACGCCCATGGCCATCATGTTGTACGACGCGAGCATTTCGGCAACTTCGCGGTCGTTGGCTTCCGGGGTGATGGTGGGTTCTTGTTCGAGACAGCGACCCAGTTCCATGCTGGGTGGCTCGCGCAACAAACGCTGGATGTGCACGACGCCGAGGTAACGGCCCGTCGGCGCGCGGAACGGGGGATTGGTGACGAACACCTGCGCAGCGATCGACACCAGCCACTCGGGGTTGCGAACGTGCGCCAACGCCTCGGCCACCGTCGAGTTCGGCCCGAGGATGATGACCTCGGGGGTCATCAACGCACCAGCGGTACCCGGCTGGTACGACAACAACTGGCGCATGACGGCCGCGTCGTCTTCGTCCATTTCGTCGAGGATTCGCGTGCGCTGTTCACCCGGCATCTCGGCCAACAAGTCGGCCAAGTCGTCGTATTCCATCTCGTCGAGAACGTTCAACAGACGCTCCATGTCGAGGCCTTCGATCAGTCGCAGCTGTTCGGCCTCGGGCAACTCTTCCAACAGGTCGGCCAACCGCTCGTCGTCCATCGCCTCGGCCAACTGGCGACGCTGCGTGATGGGTAGTGCGCGCACGACACCCGCCACGTCGGAGGGGTGCATGTCGCGCAGACGTGCGGCTTCGGCGGCGGCCTCGGTGGTGGCGGCGAACAACGCCGGCACCGCGTTCCAGTCGACGAGCCGGTAGGTGGGCCGGCGCCGCAGGGTGCTGCGCCGCGCGAGGCGCACCTTGGCGACTTCCCAACCATCGCCGCGGCCAGCGTCACGCAGGCGCAGGGCAACGTCGGAGACGACCTCGTCGCCCACCGCCTTGTCGATGACGTGCACCTTCAGCAGGCGCTCGCCTTCCTTGGCCTTGAAGGGATGGAAGTCGACGTCCCAACTGCGCAGGCGGGCACCCGAGTTGTCGAGGGTGGCCACGCGGTTCGCGTTGACGAAAATGCGCCGGCGCTGGCTGGTGGCGACGAAGCCCAGCACGCGCGGGGCCGAGGCCGTGCGGCCCGCCACGACGACCACGTCGTCGAGGCGTCCGATGGTGGCGCCACCCGCATCGAGAAGGGGCAGGCGCATCACCCTGAATGCGTAGATGAGATCGCCTGCCATGCAGGCGAGACTACCCCCGACCCCTCGTGAACCTGTGGCGATTTGCCGCCACGATGCGGTACACCACGTCACCCACGTGGCGGATTCCCCACACGCGCAACAGGCGTCCGCACGCACGCCACCACCATCGCCGCGACCGCATCAGAATCCCGGCCACCGCAAGCGCACGACTCTTCGACG
>CAYFNP010000157.1:0-4245 GCA_964344425.1 uncultured Bifidobacterium sp.
GGCGCGATCGCCCTCGGTCACCCCTTCGGCATGACCGGCGCGCGCATCATGACCACGCTCATCAATGGTCTCCAACACGAAGACAAGACCTTCGGTCTCGAATCGATGTGCGTCGGCGGTGGCCAGGGCATGGCGATGATTGTCGAACGGCTCAGCTGAGCGTCAGATCAACTTGTGACGCCGGGCCGAGGCCTGGGCAATCAACGACAGCGTCAGCATCGCGGCGGCAACGCCGCCGAACGCCCACACTGGGCCGTGCGCTCCGTACACCCACGGGCTGAAGAAGGCCGTCATCGAAGCGCCGATCAGGTTGCTGGCACCCGACAGACCCTGAGCAGCAGCGGCGCGTCCCTCGGGTGCAACCTGCGACATGCTGGCCTGCATCGCCGGGACGGTTGCCGCCTGAATGATGCCCTCGAGGATCGAGACGAGAATGATCGCGAGTGGAGTTGCCGCGAGTCCGTAACCCGTGACGATGGGGGCGAGAAGAAAGATTGCGTACAGCGCGACGCGTAGCGGCCCCCACTTGTCGGCAAGTCGACCGCCCGCGCGCGCGAGGATGATGAACGGGATGCCGTACAACAGAAACGACAGCCCGACAACGAAGTTGGATGCACCACGATCGGTGAGATAGCGGTCCCACAGCGCGTCGTAGACGCCAATCGGCAGGAAAAGACTCATCGTTGTCAGCGCGACGGTGCGCACGCCCGGGTGGCGAAGCAACACGAGGCTGAGGCGACGCGACTCCGAGTTCGACGGCAATGTCGGCAGATGTTTCGCCGACAGCGTCAAGGACGCCACGGAGCCGACGATCGCGAACACGAGGAACGTCCAGCGAAGACCGAGCGGGTCGAGCATGATGCCCCCGATGAACGGCCCGCCGACAATCCCCGCGGTTTCGACACCGGCGAGCTTGCCCAGGCGTTCGGCCGCGCGTGATTTGTCGAGGTTCGCAGCGATCGCGCGCGCAGCGGGCTGCGTGCACCCGAACGACACGCCGACGAGCGCGCGACCGATGATGAACTGCCACAGGCTGTCACCGAAGGCGAACACCAGCGACCCGACCGCAGCGAACGCGAGGCCGAGCACCATCAAGTTTTTCGGCTTGTGCGAGTCGGCTAGGGGAGCGACGAACACCTGTGTGATCAATCCGAACAGAAAGCCGATGCCGGCGATCAAGCCGAGGCCGAGATCGGCGAAGCCGTACTTGTCCTGCAGGTCGCCCAGGGCGGCGAAGATGATGCTGTTCGAGACCGCGGTCGCGCCCGAGGCGAACATGAGGACGCTGATGGTTGCCGTCGCGTGATCGCGTGCCGACGACTGGTGTACGGCGGGCTCAGCCACGGCGGCCCGCCTCGGCGAGCACCGCATCGTTGAAGTCGGGCCAGAACTGCATGCCCCACTCGGTGAACTCGCGGTTCGACAACATGACGCACGCGACGTCGGCAACGGGGTCGACCCACAGGAACGTGCCTGTGCCACCGAAGTGACCCCATGTCGCGGACGAACCGTGCGGTGCCGTCCAGTGCGGCGTCTTCGTGCCACGGATCTCGGGCCCAAGGCCCCACGGGCACGGGTCAAAGCGCCCGAGACCGGGAACCACGCCTTCGAGTTCGGGGAATTGGACCGTGGTCATCTGGCGGACCGTTTCGCGCGACAGCAACGTGGGCCGACGCAATTCAGCGGTGAACCGAACGCAGTCGTCGACGTTGCTGACCACGTCCTTCGCAGCGGAACCCTGCAGGGTCGTCGACATCAGGCCGAGTGGTTCGCACACGGCCTCGTGCAGATAGTCGGGAAAGTCGATGCCGGTGACGCGCCCGACGTGATCGGCAAGGATCTCGATTCCGGTGTTCGAATAGATGCGCTTGCGGGCCGGCGAGGTGATCGGGTTCACGCCGTCGAACGAGTACCCGCCCGCGTGTGCAAGCAAGTGGCGCACCGTACAACCCTCCTGGCCGACCGGTTCGTCCAGTGCCGTTGCGCCTTCCTCGACGGCGATCATCGCCGCCCAGGCCGTGAAGAGTTTGCTGACCGAGGCGATGCGCACGGTTCGGCCGGTGTCGCCGTGGAGGTGGGTGCGGCCCTCGCGGTCGATCACCGCAACCGCGGCAAACTCGACGGGCCAGCGGGAGATCTGCCGGAACGCTTCGATTAGTTCAGGTTAGAGCGGATGAGTTCCGCGACACGGAATGCGAGGTCGATTCCCTGACGTCCGTTGAGGCGCGGATCGCACACCGTTTGGTAACGGTCATCGAGGTCTTCTTCCGAAAGTGAATCCGAGCCACCGAGGCATTCGGTGACGTCGTCGCCGGTCAGTTCGACGTGGATGCCTCCCGGCCAGGTTGCCTCGGCGCGGTGGGCGCGAACGAAACCTGCGATCTCCGTGACCACGTGGTCGAGGTGTCGTGTCTTGCGGCCCGTGCTCGACGTGAACGTGTTGGCGTGCATCGGGTCACACGCCCAGACCACCGGGTGGCCCGAATCGCGCACGGCGCGGAGCAGCGGACGCAGCTTGTCCTCGACGTTGTCGGCACCCATGCGCGAGATCAGCGTGAGACGACCGGGGACTCGAGCGGGGTTCAACGTCTGGCACAGTTCGAGGACGAACTCGGGCGATGCCGACGGCCCAACTTTGCAACCGATGGGATTGCCGACGCCGCGCAGGAACTCGATGTGCGCGCCGTCGAGTTGGCGCGTGCGCTCACCGATCCACAGCATGTGGGCAGAACAGTCGTACCAGTCGCCCGTGAGCGAATCCTGGCGAGTGAGCGCCTCTTCGTAACCGAGAATGAGGGCCTCGTGCGAGGTGAAGACGTCGACCTGGTGGAGGTTCGGGTTGTTCTCGGTGTCGATGCCGCAGGCGCGCATGAACGCGAGCGCACTTTCGATTTCGTTCGCCACTCGCTGGTAGCGCTGTCCCTCGGGTGAGGTCTCGATGAACTCTTGCGTCCAGGCGTGCACGCGGTTCAGGTCGGCGAAACCACCCTTGGTGAATGCGCGCAACAGGTTCAGCGTGCTTGCCGACTGGTGGTACGCCTGAACCAGACGGTCGGCGTCGGGCCGACGTGCGGCTTCGGTTGGTGCGGGGTCGTTGACAATGTGTCCGCGGAACGACGGAATCTCGTTGTCACCGATTTTTTCGAACGGCTGCGAACGCGGCTTGGCGAACTGACCAGCCATGCGGCCAACCTTCACCACGGGAACGCCGAGTGAATAGGTGAGTACGACCGCCATCTGCAGGATGACGCGCAGCTTCTCGCGGATGTTGACCGCAGAGAACTCCTCGAAGCTTTCGGCGCAGTCGCCGGCCTGCAAGAGGAATGCGTTGCCTGCGGCGACCTGTCCGAGAGCCGACTGCAGATTGCGCGCCTCGCCCGCGAAAACGAGCGGGGGCATCGTGCTGATCTGCTTCAGCGCACGGTCAAGATCACCGGCGTCGGGCCACGTCGGCTGCTGTTCGGCCGGAAAACCGTGCCAGGAGTCGGGAGACCAAACGCGTGCCATGGGTCAGGCAGCGTAGATGCGCTCCGCATCCTCGCGCAGGCCAATTACGGCCCTGCTGACGAGGCGACGGGCTGCTTCGGCGGTGACGCCGAGGGCCTCGCCGACTTCGCGGAAGGACTTGCGCTCGCCGTCGAGCAGTCCGAAACGGGCCTCGACCGCGTAACGGGCGCGCTCGTCGAGGGTCTCGAGCAGTTCATTCAGCAGTTCGCTGTCGACCAACGCCATGACGGCGTCTTCGGGCGTGCCCTGGCCGTTGTCCATGAGGTCACCGAGCGTGGCATCGCCGTCGTCGCCGACGGTCTTGTCGAGCGACACCGGGGTGGTGAGGCGGTGCAGTTCGGCGTTGGTGGCGTCGAGGTTTTCGCCGTCACCGGACGACTGACGCAACGCAGCGCGAAGGCTGGCCGACCGATCGCCGGGGATGCGGATGAGCGATGCCTTCTGGTCGAGCGCGCGACCGATGGCCTGGCGAATCCAGAAGGTGGCGTACGTCGAGAACTTGAAGCCACGACGCCAGTCGAACTTGTCGACCGCGTGCTCGAGGCCGAGGTTGCCTTCCTGAATGAGGTCGAGCAGGTCCATGCCCTGGGGCAGGGGGTAACGGCGGGCGATCGAAACGACGAGGCGCAGGTTCGCGCGGATGAAGCGATCCTTGGCGGCTGCCGCTGCCTTCATATCCTTGCGAAGGCTGGCCGAACGCTCGCCGCCGGCGAGCGTTCGGCCAGCCTTCGCAAGGAT
>CAYFNP010000158.1:0-4200 GCA_964344425.1 uncultured Bifidobacterium sp.
CGCACACATGGGGGTATGCAACCAAAACACGACACCAGTCCCGTTACGCCCATTGAGCTCGCCCGCATGGTCGAGTCCCGGATTCATGAATCGGTGGGTGATGCAGCCGACCCGTTCGACCTGACGCGAGCGCGCCTGTACGGCGTGAACGTTCGGGGTGAGGAGCTGCAGTTGTCCTTCGTGCTCGAACACGGCGACATTTACCAGTTGCTCGACACTCCCGAATCCGCGTGTGCGCGGATGTTCGACGCTGCGGCGTTGGTCACGTGCGGTTGGGCGGCGCCGATTGCAGAGGGCGAGAGCGAGCCATCCGGCGCTCCGAGCGAACACCCCGAGCGGCGTCGGGTGCGTCTGGTCGTCGTCGTGGGTGACGCCGGTGTGGCGTCGGTGCTTCGGTTCCGTGACGATGCCGAGAACCCGATTCTGGACGGCGGCGAGGCCCGTGGGCCTTTGGCTGCTGCGGTCGCGGGATTCTGGACGAACCCGTAGCCTTGGCCGTGTGAGTGCGGTTCAGGGCACCTTCGACGTGGCCGCGTGGGCCGACGAAGTCCGCGCGTTGGCCAAGCAACGCGATGCGGTGATCCTTGCGCACAACTACCAGGTGCCCGAGATTCAGGACGTTGCGCACCACGTTGGCGACTCGCTGGCGTTGTCCAGAATCGCGGCGAAGGCCGATGCATCGACGATCGTTTTCTGCGGCGTCCACTTCATGGCCGAGACGGCCAAGATTCTCGCCTACGACAAGACCGTTCTCATTCCCGACGAGAAAGCCGGCTGTTCGCTGGCGGAGACGATCAACGCGGCCCAGTTGCGGACGTGGAAGGCCGAACATCCCGGGGCTGTGGTCGTCAGCTACGTGAATACGACGGCCGAGGTGAAAGCCGAAACCGACATCTGTTGCACGTCGTCGAACGCGGTCGACGTGGTCGCTTCGATTCCGGCTGACCGCGAGATTCTGTTTTGTCCCGACCAGTTCCTTGGCGCACACGTTCAGCGCACGCTCGGGCGACCGAACATGCACATCTGGATGGGCGAATGCCACGTGCATGCCGGCATCAACGGCGCGGAACTGCGCCGCCGGGTCGAGGAAGAGCCCGATGCCGAACTCTTCATTCATCCCGAGTGCGGTTGCGCGACGAGCGCGTTGTATCTGGTCGAGTCGGGCGTCGTGCCGAAGGAAAAGACGCACATTCTGTCGACCGGCGCCATGGGTGACCTCGCCGTGAAGACCAAGGCGAAGAAGGTCCTGATCGCAACCGAGACGGGCATCATTCATCAACTGCGCAAGTCGAACCCGTTGACCATCTTCGAACCCATCAACCGCGCGGCGGTGTGCAAGTACATGAAGATGATCACGCCCGAGAAGTTGCTCAACTGTCTGCGTGATGGCCGCGACGAAGTCAACGTGCCCGCCGAAGTTGCCGAGCGGGCGCGTCGGTCGGTCGAGGCGATGATCGCGCTCGGCACCCCTTCGAAGACGGGCGAGTAGTGCGCAGCACGCCGTTCGGCGCCACGTTTCCGGCGCAACTCGCCGCGCCTGCGCCGACGTGGGAACGCGACATCGATGTGGTTGTGCTGGGCAGCGGCGCAGCGGGTCTCGCGGCCGCGTTGGCGGTGCGGCCCGTGCGAGAAGTTCTGTTGGTGACCAAGGGCGAGTTGGCCGCGGGCAGCACACAGTGGGCGCAAGGTGGTCTGGCTGCGGTGCTCGATCCGAAGGACTCGCTCGAGGCGCACGTCTCCGACACGCTGGCGGCCGGTGCGGGCCTGTGTGACGAAGCCGCGGTGCGCACACTGGTGGCCGAGGCGCCGACGGCGATTCGGTATCTCATGCGGTTGGGTGCCGCGTTCGATCCGGGCGCCGACGGTGCGCCGGCCCTGACGCGCGAGGGCGGCCATTCGCACCGGCGGATCGTTCATGCAGGTGGCGACCAGTCGGGTGCCGAGGTTCAGCGCACCCTCGACCAGTCGGCGATGAACGCAGGTGTCCAGGTGATGGAACACACCTTCGCGCTCGATCTTCTGATCGGTTTCGATCGTCACGGCGAACGTCGCGCGGTCGGCGTGCGCGTGGCACGACTGAACCCTGATGGCACGGTTCTCGACGTCGGCAATATCACGGCGCGTGCGGTCGTGGTTGCGACCGGGGGACTCGGCCAGGTGTTCGCTTCGACGTCGAATCCACCGGCCGTGACGGGCGACGGATTGGCACTGGCGTTGCGTGCCGGAGTGCAACTTGCCGACATGGAGTTCATTCAGTTCCATCCGACGGTGCTGTGGCAGGGGGCGGATGCGAAGGGACAGTTGGCGCTGATCAGCGAAGCGGTTCGAGGTGAAGGGGCGGTGCTCGTCGACGGCGCGGGCCGGCGCGTGATGGAAGGAGTTCATCCGCTCGGTGACCTTGCACCACGTGACGTGGTTGCAGCGGCGATATCCCAACGGATGGCCGAGGCGCCGGGCGGAATCGACGACCACGTGTTTCTCGACGCACGTTCCATGGGTGCGGAATTCGAGGGGCGCTTTCCCTCGATCACCGCGGCATGTCGACAGTTCGGCATCGAGCCAGCGACCGACCTCATTCCGGTTGCTCCGGCCGCGCACTACTTCTGTGGCGGCATCGTGGCGAACCTCGACGGCGTCACCTCGCTGCCGGGCTTCTTCGCCGTCGGTGAAGTTGCCTGCACGGGTGTGCACGGTGCCAACAGGTTGGCATCGAATTCGTTGACCGAGGGCGTCGTGGCGGGAACGCGGGTGGGCCGCGAACTCAGTTGGTCGCTGCCGGAGCGTTGTCCGCATGTCGAAGTCGAAGGCGCGGCGTTGATGGAGCCAGCCGACCGGCGTGTCTTGCGCGAGACGATGAGTCGCAATGTGGGCGTGCTGCGCAGACCCGAGGGTCTGGCAGTTGCGCGCGAAATCATCGACGATCTTGCCGACGAGACGAACGTCGAGGTCGAGCCCGGTCTCGAGGCATTCGAGGCGACGAATCTGTTGACCGTCGCGGCTGCGGTCGTTGGCGCGGCCGAAGCGCGGACCGAAAGCCGGGGTTGTCACAGGCGCGTCGACCACGCCGAATCACGCGACGAATGGCGCCGCCACATCACGGTGTGCTGCGAGGATGGGCGCATGACGTTCGACCGAGCGGAGTTCGAGTCGTGAGCGGTGCACAACACTTCCACCAGATTTCTTCCCGGCTTGACCGTCACCTTCACGACGTCGGCCTTTCGCCGGCCTATGTCGAAACGTTGGTGCGCGACACCGTGCTCGAAGACCTCGACGGGGGACACGACGTCACGACGCAATCCACCGTGCCCCACGAACACCGCAGCGAAGTCGTGTTCCGTGCTCGCAAGCCCGGGTGCATTTCCGGTGTGCCGGTGGTGGCAACCGTGCTGGAAATGATGTGTGGAACGCAGAACTTGGTGTACGAAGCGCTGGTCGCCGACGGCGATGTGGTCGTGGCCGGCACGTCGCTGCTGCGTGCCGAGGCCCCGACGCGCGATCTGCTCACGGCCGAGCGCACCGCGCTGAACATCTTCTGCAAGTTGAGTGGTGTCGCAACGCTGACGCGCCAATGGGCCGACGCTCTCGCCGGTACCGGGGCGGTGGTTCGCGACACGCGCAAGACCACTCCCGGATTGCGTCGTCTCGAGAAGTACGCCGTGCGTTGCGGTGGTGGCCAGAACCATCGCATGAGCCTGTCCGATGCGGCGCTGGTGAAGGACAATCACATCGCTGCCGCAGGTGGCGTCGCTGCCGCGTTCCGTGCGGTTCGCGAGCACGCACCCGGTATCACCGTGGAGATAGAAGTCGACACCCTCGATCAGCTGCGCGAGGCGCTCGATGCGGGTGCTGACTTGGTGCTTCTCGACAACATGCCGCCCGCGGTTCTGCGCGAGGCCGTCGCCATTTCGCGCGATCACTTCGCAGGCTCGGGTCGCCGGGTCGTGCTCGAGGCAAGTGGCGGTCTCACGCTCGACAGCGCGCGGGCCGTTGGCGAAACCGGGGTCGACTTCATTTCGGTCGGCGGCCTCACGCACTCGGCACCGATTCTCGACATCGGCCTCGACTACGTCCGTACCGTCTGAGTCGCTGTCAGTCGTCGGGTCCGATGTAGTCGGGGTCGTGACCCGAAGCGCAGTAGCCCTCGACCCAGCGATCGAGCCGCGCTTCTTCCTCGGGTGACAGCGTCGACGGATCGGGCTC
>CAYFNP010000159.1:0-4193 GCA_964344425.1 uncultured Bifidobacterium sp.
AGGAACATCCGATGGTCCACGACCGCGTCGACAAGTTCATCTTGGGAAACCTCGACGCGGGACTACCTGCCGATCTTCCGCCGACCTTCGACTACGTGGTGTGCGCCGACGTTCTGGAACACGTGCGCGCTCCGGAGCGTCTGCTCGAAGAATTGCTGCCCCGTCTGTCACCCGGCGGAGCGATCGTCGCCAGTGTTCCCAACTTCGGCCACTGGTATCCGCGTCTGCGCACGTTGCTCGGCCTTTTCGACTACGACAGGCGGGGGATCCTCGACCGTACGCACGTCCGGTTCTTCACGCGGCGCAGTTTCGAACGTCTCGCCCGCGACGCGGGGTGCACGGTCACCCGAATCGGAACCACGGGTCTTCCCTTCGACGTTGCCGACCGGGGCGGGAACGGCAGCCTGTCGCGGCGCCTCCGGGTCGTCGCAGCGATCGACCGAGGACTGGTTCGCCTGCGGCCGCAACTGTTCGGTTACCAGTTTCTTTACGAGCTGAAGCGATAGGTCCGGCGTGCTCGAACAGATGACCGCATCCGAACTGGGACGGATTGTCAACACGGAGTCGCTAGACCGCGCGCTCGACTCGGGCGAGTACCAACGGAACACGCCGTTTTCGCACATCGTTATCGAGGATTTTTTACGTGACGAATGGTTCGACGCGGTGGTCGGCGAATTTCCCGCGGTGTCGCCCGATAAGTGGACGAACTACTCGCACGTCAACGAGCGCAAGTTCGCAAACCCCGTGTATTCGACGTGGGGAACAGCAACCCAACGGGTGGTGTCGGCGCTGAACTCTCCGGCTTTCGTCGAATGGTTGGGACGATTGACGGGAATCGACGGCTTGATCATCGACGAGTCGTTCGAAGGTGGGGGTCTGCACCAGTCGATCACGGGCGGGTACCTCAACGTTCATGCCGACTTCACCGTGCACCCGCACCACCGCCATTGGCAGCGCCGCGTGAACCTGTTGTTGTACTGCAACACCGAATGGAAGGACGAGTACGGCGGCGAACTCGAGTTGTGGGCAAAGGACATGAAGTCCTGCGAGAAGAAGGTCGCGCCGCTTCGCAACCGCGTTCTCATCTTCAACACCGACATGGATTCCTTCCACGGCCATCCCGAACCGTTGACCACGCCCGTTGGCGTCGCGCGACAGTCGATCGCTCTCTACTACTTCACCGAGGAAGAGTCACCGGTCGTGCGCTCGACCGAGTACCGTGCGCGACCCGGCGACGGCGCTAAGCGCGCGCTGATCTTCGCCGACAAGCAGGTGTTGCGGGGTTTCGACTGGGCCAAGCGTCGGTTCAACTTTGGTAACGACGCGGCAAGCCGTGTTCTCGGTTTTGTCGAGAAGCTTCGCCGCCGACGTCAGCGCTAGTTACGGAAGATGCACCTGTTGCTCTCGATGATCCCGAATACGCCGAGGCGGGATGGGCTACGTGGGCACGCACTCGGAATAAGAAAGACAAGAGTTGATCCGGCCAATTGTTCGGACTCCAGCGAATTCGACCCGCAACTGTTTGCTCACCAGTTGTCGTCCGAACTAAAAGGGGGGTGAATGATTGACGACGTCGCTCTCGAGGAATTGATCTCTGCTGAAACTGATGAGTTCAAGAAACTGGTTCGCACTTATGTTGGTGAGGCAATTTTTTTCGACGCGTTGATTGGTCGGGATCTTGCCGAACGTCCAGATGTGCGCAACGTCATCGAAGTTGGGTCAGGTGTCGGACTACTTTCACTTCTGCTCGCCGGCCGCGGGTATTCCGTCACAGCCTTCGAACCCGAGTCCGCCGGATTCAGTGAAATGAGAAGGATCCGTGAACTCGTCATCCGGGCGTGGGTCGGCCCCGTTCCAAATGTTCGTTTCATTGATGGATACTTGACGAAGAATCTTCCGGACGGGTTTGTCCCTGCCGACATAGGAATCGCGATCAACGTGATCGAGCACGTTCCAGACTTTTCAGGGTTCCTTGACACGTGCATTGAGGCAGTTGGTGCCGGAAGGGAATTCAGATTTGTTTGTCCCAACTATGTCTTTCCGTACGAACCACACTTCAATTTCTTCACGTTTTTGACGAAGCGAGCAACGTGGATGTGGAAGAAGAATGCGATTAAGAATTCGTCGTTACCCGACCCGGTCGGCATGTGGAATGAGCTGAGTTGGATCACACCCGGAAAGCTTGTGCGTGCGGCGCGATCCAACTCGCTTGATATTTCGTTTTCGAAGAGAGCGATGCGGGCTTACGTCGGTCGACCGCTCACAGATGCGACGTTCGTCGAACGGAAGGGCGCAATGGGGCGGTACGTTCTGGTTCCGATGGCAAAGGTGCTTCGCCTATTTCTCGGATTCGTACCTACGCGCATTCTGCCGATTATCGATGTGACGGTGAAAAAACGAACAAGCAAGTCCGCTGGTTAGCGCCAATCCGCTATCGATTCACGCGCGCTTGCGGATCTTCACACTCTTGCCGACCGAGCTCCGGCAGCCACCAGTGGCAACGTCGAAGCGCCAGCCGTGGAGGGTGCAAACGAGCTCATCGCCCTCGATGACACCGAACATGCCGAGGTCGGCCTGGCGGTGCGGGCAGAAACGTTCGACCACGTAGTCGCCCACCTGCACCTCGTCGTGCGAGATGGTCGGGGTTTCGGTGGCCTTGCGGTAGGCCTCGACCTCGGTACGGCCCATGCGTTCGGATGACAGCGACTTGAAAAAGTTGTAGACGTTTTCGTTGAAGTCACCGTCGCGCCATGCGCGGAATCGGGCGGAGAGGAAGAGCGCGTTCGACCAATCGACGGCCTTGTTGGCAACGATGGTTTCAATTAGCTCGCGCTGAATTTCGAAGCGGTAGCGGTATGGCTGGTTGGAGTAGCGCTGCACGTCGGAGTATTCGAAGTGCAGCAGGATTCCCAGTTCGTCGTGGCCCGTTGTTTGGATCAGGACGTTGCCGTTGATGCCGTCGGACACGGTGGGGCACATCGCCATGAGGGGCCGGAACCACTTCTGGATTTCGGCGAGGACTGTGTCGGTGGGTGCGTGCCAAGTCGTCTTGTGTTCGGCGAGCCACGGTGTCCAATCGGATTGGTAACGGGCGAGGTAGTCGCCGATGTTGTTCCAGATGGCGTGCAGTTCGTCGTCGGCGATGGGGTGCGTGACGTCGATGCTGGATGGTGCGACATCGATGGAGGTGCCGGGCACATTCAGGATGGCGGCCTTGCCGATCGTGTTCAGTCGGTCAATGAATTCGGTCTGATGCGGGAAGATGGTGATCTCGTTGCCCGTGATCTTGTTGAGATGGAAGAGATCGGGGTCGAGGAAGCAGGGCGGGCCGGCACTGGGAACGACGATGCGTGCGTTCAGCGATTCGGCGTAGGCGATGGCGCGGGCGAACTGCGACTCGACTTTGGCATCGGCGAGACGACGCTTTTCGTCGTCGGGCATGTCGTAGACCATCGGGTACCAGATGGCACCGCTGTACTGCAGCAGGTGGACATCGACGGGGCCGTGCTTGCGCAGTGCATCCATGTCGTGGATGCGACAGTCGTTCTGGTTTACGGCGATGGTTTCACCGTCCATCACGACGAGTGCCGAGTCGCCGCCAGGGCCGTCGGTGATGCTGGTCTCGATGTGGATGGCAATCGACACGCCGTTGGACAGCGGTTGGGCGACGGCGTGTTGCGTGCGTACGAACGTGCGGAAGCCGAGTTTGCCGAGCGTCCGCTCGAGTTCGCGCGTCGGGAAGTCGGGAAGAAGAACGGGAGTCGACTTGTCGACGTGGTTGGCGAGCCACGTTTCGTCGAGGTGGTCGCCGTGGATGTGCGAGATGTAGAGGTAACTGGGCGTCTCGAGCTTTGCAAGAAGTGCGGGGTCGAGTTGGTCGTTGCGCGGGAACGGAAACCACGAACCGAAGAAAGCGGGTTCGAACCACGGGTCGCAGAGGATGCTGACGCCCTTGGCGTCGATCAGCATGCCGGCGTGGCCGATGGGCGTGATGCGCATGGGGGTGATGCGGGATGGGCGGTGGCGGGCCTAGGCGACGGGTGGGTCGGTGAACTGTTGGCCGTTGCGCGACACGTGTTCGGTCCAGGCCGAACCGTTCCAGTAACGCAGTTCGAAGCGACCCGACGGATCGGGGTACCAGGCCGCGGGGGCCGTGGCGTCGCCGACACTGCTGGCGGTGCTTGTTGCCGTGC
>CAYFNP010000160.1:0-4192 GCA_964344425.1 uncultured Bifidobacterium sp.
GATGGCGGCCCTTCACGCACGTGTAGCCCTCGTACACCGGGTCCTCCATCACGCCACGCACGGCGAGGACCGTGTTCGACACGCGATCGACGTCGACGTCGATCGCACAACCCGCATGACAGAACCGACAGAACGACCGTTGCGTCTCGGTGGTCAAATTCATGTTTTTCGCCATGTCATTGCCTCCCGCAGGGATGCTAGGCGACCTTGATGCGAAGCGTCTTCGTCGACGCCTTCGTGCTGCCCACAGCGGCCTGCCGCAAGGTCAGGACACACGTCGTCGCTCTGGACGATGCGACAAACAGCGTGCCCACAATCCGACAGCCTCCTGTTGTGCGCCAGGTCGCACGCCCTGCGCCCGTCAACTTGATCAAAGAAGTCAAGGCGACCCGCTTCGATTTACCAATGGTCTTGGTAGATGGTGGCGTCGTCGTAGTCGGCGTTGCTACAACGGCTGTCGTACTCGGTGACACTGCGACAGTCGTCGTCGAGGATGACGACGTGCTGGAACTCCCCGATGCTCCGGTGCTCGGGGCGGTCGTTCCGACTTTCATGACAGGGGCGGAATAGGAGATCTGCGGAAACACAACTTTCACCCCGGTCTCACTTATCGCGAATTCCGGAGTCAATGCAGTGTCCTTCCCTTCTTTCTCGATGGTGACCGACAAGAGACGTTTCAAGGTCTCGTCTGTCTTTGGCACCTGCCACTCGGTAAGGATGCCATTTGGAAGGAAAGCCGTGAAGTTCCCCACGTGCAGAGTGGAGCCGTTCGACAAGCGGTGGGGAGCTGCAGTCTTCACTTCGAGCCGCTTCGTCTTTGCAGCCGCGTCCACCTTGATACTCGGGAAGTGGAAATAAGTGGCGTTGGTAGACACCCAGATCGGACCAGGAACCGATGCGGCGTTGCCGAAAACGAAGGTCTTCGTTCGGGCATAAAACGCAAGGGCATCGCTCGCTGCCGTATCAACGTTGCAGACGACGAACTGCATGCTTGGGATTCCGCAGCGATCGGTCCAGGGTTTGGTGGCGTCGTCGTCTTTCTCTGTGTCGAAATTGATGTGCTGCGCGGCTGTCTCGACTGCGACGCGGGCTGGCTTGCCTCGCATCGTGACCGACAAATCTTGTCCCGACAATTCGAAGTCCATCGTTCCCGAATCGGCGACGAGAACGCTGTACTGCGGAAGGGCTGTGGTTTTGTACTTGAGAACAACCTTGACTTCCGATGTCGAGGACAATGCCGGCGAAAGATCGAGTTTCCCGTGATTCCCCGACTGGTCTTTCGGGCGATCAGACGAACCGAAATAGTCGAAAGAAATGGACGCACCCCCCGTCGGGGGAACATAGAAGGCGTTCATGAATGATTCGTAGCCTGCGATGTCGACGCTTGAGGTGTGGACCTTGTATGCGCTGACACCTGCGACGATCTTCACGGTCGCAGGGAGAGCGGTTCCATCAGCCATGGTGGCCGTGTAGCAGAACATCGTCACCTGAGTGGAGCACTCGGCCATCAGCACGAAGTACGCGTCATCATCGTCACGGTTGTGGCATGGCACAACGTAGTTCGTCGTCGCGCACGACTGCGTGAGATCTTGATAGTACGGAGCCGGGTCCGCAGCCGAAGTGCTCGGAATATTCGTGAACACGAACGACGAACCAAGTGCCAACGTTGCCGACAATAAGAATTTGGCTTTGCGCATCAACTTCCCCCGCTACTCTGACAAACGCCCATTTCTAGCACTCCACGTTCAACGAAATCCGAGAAGTACTTAGCGCGAAAAGGCGAAAGCCCCGGCCGCAGCCGGGGCTTTCGGAGAATCGTTCGGGTGATCAGCCGAGAAGGATCTCGGAGAGCAACCAGAGCACCAGCCACAGGACACCGCCGGTGATGAGGGCGTTCTTGTGGCTCTCGTAGGGCCACAGCAACTTGTTCGTTGCCGCGGTACCGCCGAGAAGACCGAGGGCGTTCAACTGCAGGATCGCGATGATCGCGATGGCGATGATGAAGAACGTCCATGCGTTGCCGCTGGTCGCCCCGGCGAACGCACCGCTGTAGAAGTGGGCGGCGCCGACCATGAAGAAGAGCATCGAGAACGAGAAGATGAAGTTCTGTCGCGACACGAGGAGCGCCCGACGTCCCGCACCGGCAGCGGCCGGGTCGGCGTCCTTGCCACCGAGCACGTTCACTGCGTTCGCAAGAACGACTTTCTGGTTCTTCCAGATGACCATCCACACGTTGGCCGCCATCAGGATGCCGAGCACCATGCCGACCGAGATGGCAACGTCGTGGCCGATGCCCGACGCCGAGGTCGAGGACATGAAGTCCTTGAAGTAGTTCTCGACGAGGCCCGTGATGAGCAGGCCCGTCACCAGCGTGGCGATGGCCGCCCAACGGAACCACCACAGGGCGCGGCGAGCGACCTTGTCGATGGCGATGTTGCGGGCCTTGCCCTCGTCACCGAACGCGGCGAAGGCCGGAACCTGGACGAGGTTGAAGTAGTAGAGCAGACCGATCCAGCAGATGCCGGCGACGATGTGCAACCAACGGAAACCGAAGTTCCCGAGGTAATCGCGCGTGAGCAGCTCGAGTGCTTGCATTGTGTTGTCCCCTGACTTTTCGGGATGTTGGACTTTTCGGGATGTCGGCCGACCCGCTGGGCGGGCCGACGACTTGACCGTTCCGAAATTACCAGCAGGGCCGAACCCTCGGGGGGACCCGAACCACGCGCACACAACTAGGGTGAGGGCGCCATGGCCCATGAATTCATCTATACGTGTTACAAACTCGGCCGTTTCTATCCCCCCGACCGCACGGTTCTCGAGAACATCTCGCTCTCCTTCTATCCCGGGGCGAAAATCGGGGTCATCGGCTCGAACGGCAGCGGTAAATCGAGCCTGTTGCGCATCATGGCCGGCAAGGACGACGGCTACTCGGGCGAGGCTCGCCTGACTCCCGGTTTCACCGTCGGCCTTCTCGAGCAGGAGCCGCACCTCGACCCCGCCAAGGACGTCCTCGGCAACGTGATGGACGGCGTCGCACCGATCCGTGACCTTCTTGCCCGCTACGAAGAA
This sequence comes from uncultured Bifidobacterium sp., assembly GCA_964344425.1. Classification (GTDB taxonomy): domain Bacteria; phylum Actinomycetota; class Acidimicrobiia; order Acidimicrobiales; family Ilumatobacteraceae; genus F1-20-MAGs119. The sequence continues at coordinate 3,070 of CAYFNP010000160.1, forward strand.
GTCATGGCCATGTGGGGCGACCCCGACGCCGACTACGACAAGGTCGGCGCCCTGCAGGCGGAACTCGAAGACAAGATCGCCGCAGCCGATGCCTGGTCACTCGACCGCAACGTCGAAATCGCAATGGACGCGCTGCGCTGTCCCCCGAACGATGCCGACGTCACCAAACTCTCCGGTGGCGAACGCCGTCGCGTCGCACTGTGCCGCCTGCTGCTCAGTCGACCCGACTTGTTGCTTCTCGACGAACCGACCAACCACCTCGACGCCGAGAGCGTGCTGTGGCTCGAACGTTTCCTGCAGGAATACCCCGGCACCGTGGTGGCCATCACCCACGATCGATACTTCCTCGACAACGTCGCGAAATGGATCCTGGAACTCGACCGCGGCCGTGGCTACCCCTTCGAGGGCAACTACACGAGTTGGCTCGAACAAAAGCAGGCGCGACTCGCCCAAGAGGAAAAGTCGAACGAAGCACGTGCCCGCACACTGCAACGCGAACTCGAATGGGTGAAGATGTCACCCAAGGCCCGCCAAGCCAAGGGCAAGGCCCGGCTCGCGGCATACGAGAAATTGCACGCCGAAGCCGAAGCAGCCGAGCGTGGTCCCGACCGTCTCGAGATAGCGATCCCCGCCGGACCACGCCTCGGCGACACGGTGATCAAGGTCGACAACCTGTCGAAGGGTTACGGCGACCGTCTCCTCATCGACAACCTCGACTTCTCGCTGCCGCCCGCGGGCATCGTCGGCATCATCGGCCCGAACGGAGCCGGCAAGACGACGCTCTTCCGCATGCTTGCCGGACTCGAGGCGCCCGATTCGGGCAGCGTCACCGTCGGCGACACCGTTCAGTTGAGTTACGTCGACCAGAACCGCGACGACCTCGACGCGAAGAAGACCGTCTACGAAGAAATCACCGACGGCGTCGAACACATGAAGGTGGGCGGCCGCGAGGTGCACGGTCGTGCATACGTCGCTAGTTTCAACTTCAAGGGAAGCGACCAGCAGAAACTCGTCGGCGACCTGTCGGGCGGAGAACGCAACCGCGTTCATCTTGCAAAACTGTTGAAGCGCGGCGGCAACGTACTGCTGCTCGACGAGCCAACCAACGACCTCGACGTCGACA
>CAYFNP010000161.1:0-4189 GCA_964344425.1 uncultured Bifidobacterium sp.
CGCGACACCATCCACGTGGGCGTGCGTTGCAACATCGTGACGTGCGCGGCCTTCGTCGCCATCGCGGGGACGATGGTCACCGCTGTTGCCCCCGAACCGATGACCACAACCCGCTTGCCGGCGTAGTCGAGGTCTTCGGGCCAGGCCTGCGGGTGAATCACCGTGCCACGGAACTTCTCGCGTCCCGGGAATTCGGGTTCGTGACCGCGCTTGTAGCTGTAGTAGCCGGAACACATGAAAAGGAAGTTGCACTCGTAGGTGGACTGCACACCGGTCTTCGCGTTGCGGGTGGTCAGGGTCCAGCGCGCGGCCTCGGTCGACCAGTCGGCCGAGACGACGAGGGTGTCGAATCGGATTGCGCGGTCGATGCCGTGTTCGGCCACCGTTTCGCGCAGGTAGTCCATGATCGCAGGGCCGTCTGCGATGGACTTCTCGTGGGTCCAGGGCTTGAACGAATAGCCGAGCGTGTGCATGTCGCTGTCGGAGCGGACGCCGGGATAGCGGAACAGGTCCCAGGTTCCGCCGATGTCGCTACGCCCCTCGAGGATCGCAAACGTGCGGTCGGGACAGCGCGTCGTCAGGTGGTATGCGGCGCCGATACCCGAGATCCCCGCACCGACCACGATGACGTCGAAGTACTCCCCCATGGCTCCACACTATTGCTCGGCTTCACCCCGCGTTCAGTCCCCGTTCGGTTGCGTGTGCCACACTCGACGGGTGCCCCCCAATGCATCGATCAAGGCCGTCGTCTTCGACGTCGGTGGAGTACTGACAAGCCCGTTGCGCGAGACTTTCCAGAAGATCGCGGCGGGTGGCGTCATCGACCTGGCGAAGGTGGGACCACAGTTTCGTGACACGTTCATGGTCGGCCACGACGGCGATCTGCCCTCGCACCGTCTCGAACGCGGGGAAATTTCCATGGACGACTTCGTTGCGGGACTCGGTGAAGCCCGTGAGGCCGTCTGGAACCTGATGCACCCCGACTCACCGCATTCACTCTTCATGCACGTCACGCCCCACGACGGCATGCAGCGGTTGGTCGACGACGCCCGACAAGCGGGCTACCTGACGGGCATCGTGTCGAACATCTTCACCGAATACATTCCGCGTTGGGACGAGATCACGAACCACGTGGGGCGCTTTGATTCCGTCGTGTATTCCTGCGTTGTTGGGGTGAGAAAACCGAACCGGGCCATCTTTGATCTTGCACTCGCCGAATTGGGCGTCGAATCCCACGAAACGTTGTTCATCGACGACACACCCGACATGGTGTCGGCCGCCCGCAACTACGGTTTTCTTGCCGTGCAGGTCGACGACCACGACGAAGCGATCGCCGAGGCGCGACGCGTACTCGCTATTTGACGTCGTCCCAGTTCTTGCCGCGGATCTTCAGCGCCATCGTCTCGTGGTAGCGGTGGATCTTGCACTCGTGGTCGGAGAGGATGTGCTCCCTGTAGCCGGATGACTGCTTGGTGCGCTTCAGCTGTTCGTAGATGGCGATGTCCTCGCCGACGACACCCTTCAGCACCGACCAGTGCTCGGACATCCGCTGGAAGTACTCGGCGTATTCGGGATCGTTCTTGTCGCCGGGGTAGATCAACTGCCAGCACAGGAAGCGGGTGCGGTCGACGGCGAGCGGGATCGGGTTGAACACCTGGATGTGCTCGGGGTTGCAGTTGAACACCGTGTTCGGGAAGAAGACGTAGTGGCAGATGGCCCACTTGTGGTGGTCGAAGTTCTCGTCCCACTTGTCGAGGTGTTGCGGCCGCGGCACGAAGCACATGTAGTTGTCGCCCGAAATGTGGAACGCAGCCTTGCGGCAGGCCTTCGTGAACTCGGGCGGCGAATGGTGCAATTCGGTGACGTGGTAGATCTCGTTGAACCCGTCGACGATCGCCTTGTACGAAACCGGAACGTCCCATTCGACGACTTCGTAGAGAACCATTTCGTCCATCCGGAACGCGCCGAGGTCGTCCATGATCTCGGCGCCCGTGCTGTCCTCGAACGACGGCGCGTCGTCACCCAGCAGGTTGATCCACACCCAGCCACCCCACTCGGTGGCAGCCACCTTGGGCGCACGCACGTCGCGCAGGTGTTCCTCGGAGAAGTCCTCGCGCTCGGGCACGCCGACCAACTTGCCGGTCGTGTCGTACACCCAACCGTGATACGGGCAGGTGAAGCGACGGGCCTTGCAACCCTTCAGTTCACCGACAATTGCCGGACCGCGGTGCTGACACACGTTGTGGAACGCAGCGACGCCGCCATCGGGTTGGCGGGTGATGATGATCGTCTCTCCGTGACCCTCGAAGGTGATCCAGTCGCCCGGGTTCGGGAAGTCCTCGGAGCGTCCGCCGAGCAGCCAGTGCTTGTTCAACACGTGTTCGCGCTCGAGTTCGTACTGCACGGGGTCGGTGTACGGCTGGCGGCTCATCTTGCTCGGGCCGTATTCGGGCATCGTGCGAATCTGCGGGCCGACGCGCGCGGGCAACGTGCCGCGTGTGGGGACGTGAACCATGGGAAACCCTCCTCGCAGTGCCAATTTCGACCGCCCGAACGAGCGACCGTTAATTAACTCTCCGAACAGATTACCAAAGGCGGGCCGCCTGTCACGGCCCGGACGGCCTCAGCCCCGGCCGCTGATCTTCAAGGCCATCGTGTCGTGGTACCGATGAATCTTGCACTCCCTCTCGGAGAGGATGTGCTCCTTGTAGCCCGAAGAGTTCTTCGTGCGCTTCAGTTGTTCGTAAATCGCGATGTCCTCGCCCACGACGATCTTGAGGCCGGCCCACAGACGTTCGACGCGTGCGAAGTACGCGGCGTACTCGGGGTCGTTCATGTCGCCCGGATAGATGATCTGCCAGCACAGGAACCGGGTGCGGTCGACCTCGAGCGGGATCGGGTTGAACACCTGGATGTGCTCGGGGTTGCAGTTGAACACCGTGTTCGGGAAGACCACGTAGTGACAAATGGCCCACTTGTGGTGGTCGTAGTTCTCGTCCCACTTGTCCATGTTCTCGGGCTTGGGCACGAAGCACATGTAGTTGTCACCGACGACGTGGAAGGCCGCCCTGCGGCACGCCTTCGTGAACTCCGGAGCAACGTGGTGCAATTCGGTGACGTGGTAGATCTCGTTGAACCCGTCGACGACGGCCTTGTATGAAACGGGAACGTCGAACTCGACAACTTCGTGGAGGATCATGTCTTCCATCCGGAACGCACCGAGGTCGGCCATGATCTCGGCGCCGAGGCCCTCTTCGAGCGGCACCGCATCGTCGCCGGCGAGGTTGATCCACACCCAGCCGCCCCACTCGCCCACTGCCACCTTCGGCGCGCGGACGTCGCGCAGATGCTCTTCGGAGAAGTCTTCGCGCTCGGGCACACCGACCAACTTGCCGGTCGTGTCGTACACCCAACCGTGATACGGACAGGTGAAACGACGTGCCTTGCAACCCGTTGATGCACCGACGATCGACGGGCCGCGGTGCTGACACACGTTCTGGAACGCGGCGAGCGATCCATCGGGCTGACGGGTGATGATGACCGTTTCACCGTGACCTTCGAAGGTCATCCAGTCGCCGGGGTTCTTGACCGTCGACGCGTGGCCGCCCAGGATCCAATGCTTGGCGAGCACGTGCTCGCGCTCGAGTTCGTACTGCACCGGGTCGGTGTACGGCTGGCGGCTCATCTTGCTCGGGCCGTAGGTCGGCATGTTCTGGACCTGCGGGCCGACGCGGGCCGGCAGCGAGCCGCGGGTGGGAACGTGAACCATCTCTTTCCCCTTTCTCTTTCGTCTTTCAGAATGCCACGAGGCAACGCCGCGGGCCACGCACCTGACCGCCCGCCCACGTGACCGCGGTCGGGTCGACCAGGCTGAACTCGGGAATCCGCTCGAGCCACGTCTGCAATGCCACGCGCAGCTCGAGACGCGCGAGGTTCGATCCGGCGCAACGGTGGATGCCAGCGCCGAACGCGACGTGCCTGTTGTGTTCGCGGTCGAGGATGACCTCGTCGGGTCGTTCGAACTGTCGCGGGTCACGGTTGGCCGCGGGGAACGTCATGAGGACACGATCACCGGCCTTCATCGGACAGCCCTGGAATTCGATGTCGCGGTCGACGATGCGTGCCATCGTGACGGGCGCGTACGCGCGGAGGAACTCCTCGATGGCCGTCGGCCACAGTTCGGGGTTCT
>CAYFNP010000162.1:0-4162 GCA_964344425.1 uncultured Bifidobacterium sp.
GCGGCAGTGTCGACACTGCCGCGATGGGTGCGCACGGGCCTTCGCCTGCCGTACGTCCCGGTGGCCGACGTGGTGGTGGGTCAGCCGTTGGGCGAGTTGGTGACGCGCGCACTGCGCTGGGCGCTTGACGACCCGGCGTTGAAGGCCGACGCCGCACGCACGAACGCGTTGTAGAGCGACTGGTGGGGCGGGTCCTCGTGCGCGGTGTCCTCGGGATGCCACTGCACGCCGAGCAACCAACGATCGGTGTGCTCGACAGCCTCGACCAAACCGTCGGATGACCAGCCGACGGCGACGAGACCGTCGCCCAGCGTGTCGAGTCCCTGATGGTGAAACGACGCACCCGAGATGTGGGTCGTGCCAAGCGCCTTGTGCACCTTGGACCCTTCCTTCACGGTGATGTCGTGAACCGCGAACTCGGCATCGGCGGGAAAACGCGACGGCTTGTGCTGCGGGCCCTTCGATTCGTCGATGTGTTGAATGAGTGTGCCACCCAGCGCGACGTTGATCAGTTGGATTCCGCGGCAAACGGCAAGGACGGGCACGTTCAGTTCGAGCGCCGCGCGCAACAGACCGATCTCGAAGTCGTCCTGGAACCGGTCGACGCCGTACACCTTCGGATGCGGTTCTTGGCCGTACAGCTCGGGGTCGACGTCGGGCCCACCCATCAACAGCAAACCGTCGAAGCGCGACACGAGGTCGCGTGCAACGTCGGCGGTGATGTGCTGGGGTGTCACGACGACGGGCTCTCCCCCTGCACGCAGCACCGAGTCCATGTAGCGACGGCCGGCAAAGGCAACGGAGTCGCGCGACACCTTGCCGGCGATTGCGCTGCGACCGGCCACGGCGATCAACGGGGACATGTGTGTCACGCTATCGACCCGCGCAGTTGGCTTGCGAGGGATCCGCGCCGTTCGACGACGACCGAGTCGAGACCCAGCCACCGGGCCATCGCCCGCAGTTCGTCCGCTGCGGCGACGGCCACCTCGGCGGCCCGCGCACGGTGCGTGGGCTCGACGTGGCTTGCCTGCACCAGCAGACGCGAGGACTTGCGGTCCGCCTTCAGGTCGAATCGACCGACGATTTCGCCGTCACAGAGAAACGGCAACACGTAGTAGCCGAACTTGCGCTTCGGCGCGGGCGTGTAGATCTCGATGCGGTACGAGAACCCGAAGAGTCGCTCGACCCGTGGTCGACACCACACGAGTGAGTCGAACGGTGACAACAACGCGCGTGCCGTCATCGCCGCATGATTCGACTGCGGCACGCGAAGTCGACCGGAAACGTAGGCGACCTTGTCCCACCCTTCGACACGCACCACGCGCAGGTCGCCCGATTCGACCAGATCGTCGAGCGCCGGTTTCACCGCGGCGGACTTGAGGTGGTGGTAGTCGGCGATGTCGGTCGCGGTCGCAACACCGAGGTGGGTCACCGCACGTTGCACAAGTTCGCGTTGTGCATCGCGAACCGACGGCGTCGGCACGTTCAAGTGTTCGGCGGGAATCATTCGCTCGGGCAGGTCGTACAACCGTGCGAAATCCGAATCACGACGTCGCGCGGTGACTTCGCCGGTCCAGAACAGGTACTCGAGTGCGACCTTCGCGTCGTCCCAGTCCCACCATGTTCCCTTCTTCTCCGTGCGCGTCGAGAGTTCACCCGCCACGACGGGACCGTTCTCGGCGACGTGCGCGCGTACCTTGTGGACAAAGGCGCGGTTGTCGCGAGCGAACTGCGAGATGCCGCCCCACATCGCTCCGTTGCGCGCGGCGTCCATCCGCCAGCGGTACAGCCTGTGGTCCGCCGCCGGAATGTGCGATGCGGCGTGGCCCCAGTATTCGAAAATGCGTCCGGTCGCCTGTGCCCTCGGGATCAGGTCTCGACGGTGTTCACCCAGACGCGCGAAAAGTGGCAGTTCCTGGCTGCGCACCAACACGTTGACCGAGTCGATCTGAATCAGACCAATGCTGTCGAGGACGCGATCGAGGTGACGTTGGGTCACCGTGGTCGACGGGCGAACACCGAAGCCCTGCGCGCACAACGCGATGCGACGCGCCTCGTCGATCGACAGTGCGTCGGGCCGACCCACGACGCGACTAATCGGCGACGGTGATGGTGACCGAGTTGATGACGACGTCGGTCTTCGGTCGGTCGCCCGCGGCGGTGGGCACGCTCTGCATCGCCTCGACGACCTCGAGACCCTTCACCACCTGGCCGAACAGCGCATAGGCGGGTGGCAGTCGGCAGCCGTCGGGTCCGGAGATGATGAAGAACTGCGAGCCGTTGGTGTTCGGCCCTGCATTCGCCATCGCGAACGAACCGATCTTGTATTCGCCGGGTTTCGGCAGTTCGTCTTCGAAGCGGTAACCCGGGCCCCCACGGCCCGTTCCCGTCGGGTCTCCGCCCTGGCACACGAAACCGTTGATGATGCGATGGAAGATGATGCCGTCGAAGTAATGGTTGAGCGCGAGGAAGACGAAGCTGTTCACGGTCTTCGGTGCCTTGATCGGATCGAGTGCGATCACCATCGTTCCCATCGACGTGTCCATCGTGGCGGTGTAACGCTTGGCGGGGTCGATTCCCATTTCGGGATACTCGGAGAACTGCTGGGTCTTCGGTGCGGAGCCGTCGAACGGCGGGAAGGGCGTGGGCATGCGCGAGACGCTACCCGCCTATGCTGGCGTCGTGACCAATCCGGAGTCAGTGCCGCCGAATCTCGACGAGATCGAACGCGACCTCGCCGACGTCGAAACCGCACTCGCCCGACTCGAAGCCGGTACGTACTGGACCGACGAAGTGACGGGCCAACCGATTCCCGACGACGTACTGGCCACGCGCCCGACCGCGCGCCGCGCCGACTGAATCGTTCGCGCGACTAGTTGCGCTCGCGCAGGTTGGCGAGCAGCCGCAGCAGTTCGAGGTACAGCCACACCAAGGTGACCATCACGCCGAGGGCCGCGTACCACTCCATCTGCTTGGGCAGACCGTTGCGCTCGCCGTTCTCGATGAAGTCGAAGTCGATCGCCAGGTTCATTGCCGCAAGGCCGGCCGCAAAGAGGCTGATGCCGATCCCCATCAGGCTGCCGTTGTTGAAGAACGAAATGTTCGCGCCGAACAGACTGAAGAGCAGCGAGATTCCGTAGAACACCATCAGACCGAGGGTCGCACCGATGACGACGCGACGGAACTTGTCGTTCACGCGGATGATGCCCGTGCGGTACAGCACCAGCATCACGGTGAACACGCCGGCGGTTGCACCGACGGCCTGCAGAACGATGCCGTCGTATTCGATGTTGTAGGCGTGCGAGATCGCACCAACCACCACGCCTTCTGCGAGTGCGTACACCGGTGCGAGGAAACGCGCGAGGTTGGGCTTGAAGGCCGACACCAACGCAGCAACCACCGCGACGATCAAACCGATCAAAACCCAGCCGGGAAACTGCACCTGACCGGCGACGGGCTCGTTGACCGCCGACCAACCGAACACCGCCGCTGCAAGCAGCAAAACCATCAACACCAGAGTCGCGCTGATTGCGCCACTTGCGGTCATCCGCTCGGTCGTGGTCCATGGGCTGATTGGCCCGTCGTTGATCGGCGCGCCACTGGGGGGTGCCCAGGTTCCGCCGGAATGCTTGCCGGCATCGGCTTCGGACGCGGCCCAACCGCGTTGCGCCGCTTGGTTCATTGCCTTGTCGTTGAGCAGGGGGTTTGCCATGAATGGAAAGTTACCGAATCCGCAAGAAGAAATGGAGGCTCCGCGGTTGTGGCTTTGGGGGTCGTCGGTATCGTATGGCGCGTATGGCGAAGGATCGGGTGGATCGCGACGAGGAAGACCTCGTCAGGCTCTATCTCACCGACATCGGTCAGTACGCACTGCTCACCAAAGACGACGAAGTGCGTCTCGCCAAGGCCATCGAAGCCGGCAAAGAAGCGCAAGCCGAACTGAACGGCAACGACAAATCGTTGACGCCAACAAAGAAGCGCGAACTTCGACGCATCGCCAAGGAAGGCGAAACCGCCGAGCGCGCGTTCGTTCAGTCGAACCTGCGACTCGTCGTCTCCATCGCAAAGAAGTACCAGGCATCGGGCCTTCCGCTTCTCGACCTCATCCAAGAGGGCAACCTCGGCCTCATGCACGCCGTCGAAAAGTTCGACTGGCGCAAGG
>CAYFNP010000163.1:0-4155 GCA_964344425.1 uncultured Bifidobacterium sp.
ACCCCCAATGAAGCTTCTGCCCGATCCCGAACGCCTGCGCCGCGCCGCGTCGACCGGTGGGAACGAAGGCTTGGGCCAGGGCGCCGAGATGGCGATCGGCCTTCTGGTCTTCGTCGGCATCGGGTTTGCCATCGACAAGGTTGCAGGGACGATGCCGGTCTTCATGATCGCCCTGTCCGTTTTCTTCGCGATCGGCCAGTTCGTCCGGCTGTGGTACGGCTACGACGCGAAGATGAAGTCCCTCGAGGCCGACCGAGCGCACAACGCGACGGCGCACCAGGCCCGACCCGGCGGAGAGGGACAATGAACGCCCCCGCTAACCCGATGATGACCCGACTCGAGGGTCCCGCCCCCGAGGCGCAGATCACAAAGCACATGCTCACAAGGGGAGCCATCGCGGTGCCGGTGCTGGTTGCGGTTGCAGGTTTCATCTGGGGCGCCGACGGCGCGCTCGGGTGCCTGTACGGCGTCGCGCTCGTCTTTGTGAACTTCGCGCTGGCGGCCGGTCTCATTTCGATGACGGCGCGCATTTCGCTCGGCCTGATGATGGGTGCCGTGCTGTTCGGCTATCTGTTGCGCCTCGGCGTCATCTTTCTCGCCGTGATTCTGGTGAAAGATGCGGGCTGGGTTTCACTTCCCGCGCTCGGATTCACCATCATCATCACGCATCTCGGGCTCCTGTTTTGGGAGCTCAGGCACGTATCGGCAACACTTGCCTTCCCGGGCCTCAAACCGAACCCCTCTCAATCGTCGTAATCACACCGGAAACAGAACGAACCAACCAAGGACGCAGCAGTGATCGCACTCGAGTTCCCACCGATCAACGAAATTCTCCGTTGGAAAGACGTCGCCCCGTCGTTCAACAAGATCGCCATCATCGCCGTTCTCGCGACGGTGATCGGTACGACCATATTCACGATGGCAGCGCGCGCCGATGCGCGCAAGGCACCGCGCGGTGTGCGCAACCTCGCCGAGAGCAGCGTCGAGTTCATCGAGAACGGCGTCATCATGCAGACGATGGGTCGTGACGGTCTCGGCTGGACGCCCTTCATGCTGACGCTGTTCCTCTTCATCTACCTCTGCAACGTGCCCGGCATCATCCCGTTCTTCCAGATGCCCGCAACAGCACGCATGGCAATTCCCGCGGCGCTCGCCTTGCTCGTGTGGGTCGTCTACAACGGCGCCGGCATCAAGCACCAGGGTCTCGGTGGCTACTTCAAGTCGGTGCTGTTCCCGCCCGGCGTGCCGAAGGCGCTCTACGTGCTCGTGACGCCGATCGAGTTCATCTCGGCGATCATCGTCCGTCCCTTCTCGCTCGCGGTGCGACTCTTCGCCAACATGCTCGCCGGTCACATCCTTCTCGTGACCTTCGCGCTTCTCTCCGAGGCCCTGTTCCAGGCCAAGGACAAAATCCTCATCCCGTTCGGCGTCCTGCCGATGTTCATGCTCATCTTCCTGACGGGATTCGAGGTCCTCGTGGCCTTCCTGCAGGCCTACATCTTCACGATTCTCACCGCGGTGTACATCGGTGGCGCAGTCCACCCCGAACACTGATCACGGTCACAACGGTCTCCCTATTCATCATCATCACCAGGAGAAACAAAAATGGAAGCACTTGCCAAGATTGTCGCCAAGGCGGCCGAAGTTGCGGTTGACCCCGCTGACGCGAAGAACCAGGCAGCGGCCGCTTCGGCCGGTTACGCCTACGGTCTCGCGGCCATCGGACCAGGCATCGGCATCGGTTACCTCGTCGGTAAGGCCGTCGAAGCCATGGCACGCCAGCCCGAAGCAGCCGGCATGGTCCGCACGACCATGTTCCTCGGCATCGCCTTCACCGAGGCGCTCGCCCTCATCGGCTTCGTCGTGTTCATTCTTCTCAAGTTCGCGTAGTCCGCGCACTCGAGAAACCCGTCAACAAGACCGTTCCGCAATCGCCCTGCACATGCAGGATCAGGAGTACACATGACAACCGCAGTAGTCACCCTCTCGGGTGGGTCCGTGGTGTCGATGGTGCTCGCCGGAGAAGAAGGCGACACCACGGCGCTCGGAGCCACAGCCGAGGCGGGAACTGGAAAACCCGAGGACATGGGGCCGAACCCCATTGCCCCCGAGGGCAAAGAGCTCGCGTGGGGATTCGGGTCATTCCTTGTCTTCCTCGTCATCATGCGCTTCTTCCTCGTGCCCAAGGTGCGACGGGGTATGGCCGAGCGTTACGACGGCATTCGTGCCGACATCGAAGGAGCCGACGCCGCCAAGGCCGAGGCCCGCGGTGAGGTAGCCAAGTACGAAGCCGCACTTGCCGAAGTCCGTGCCGAAGCCGCCAAGCGTCTCGACGCCGCGCGCGTCACGCTCGACCGCGAGCGCGGCGAAGCGATTGCGGCAGCAAACGCCCGCATTGCCGACAAGAAGGCCGCGGCCGAATCGGCGGCAGCCGCTGAGCGTGCCGCAGCCCGTGACCAGATCAGCGCCGCCGTCACCACGGTGACAGCCACGGCCACCTCCATCGCAGTCGGCAAGCAGGCCGACAACGCGGTGGTCACCCAGGCCGTGTCGCAGGCGATGCAGAACGCAGGAGCCCGATGATGAGACTTCTCCACCTGATCGCCGCCGAGGACCCGACGCAGACACACCACTGGTTGCTGCCCGAGACCGCGGAAATCATCTACGGCGGCATCGCGTCGCTGTTGATCTTCACGGCCCTCTACAAGTTCGCGCTTCCGGCGGCAAAGAAGGGCCTTGCAGCACGCACCGAACGCATCCAAAAGGAACTCGACAACGCCGCCAACACCCGTTCGGCTGCCGAGTCCGAGGCCGCGAACATCCGTCGCGCCATCGGAGACATCGCCGGTGAGCGTGCGCGTCTGCTCGCCGAGGCCGACCAGCAAGCCGCGTCGCTGTTGTCCGAGGGTCGTGCCCGCATCGCCTCCGAGGTCGCCGACCTGGAAGCAAAAGCCGACGCCGACATTGCAGCCGCCCGTTCGCGCACCAGTGACGAACTTCGTGCGCAAATCGCGCAGTTGTCGTCGGTCGCTGCGCAGAACGCGGTTGCCGCTTCGCTGAACGCCAACACGCAGCAAGAGTTGATCGAAAGCTTCATCAGCTCGGTCGGAGGTGCACGATGAGCGACGCACGCATCGAGGCATACGCCCGCGCACTCGTCGAGATCGCCTCGGCCGAGGGTGCACTCGACACGGTCGAAAAAGAGCTGTACACCGTTGCCCGCGCCGTCGAGTCGAACGACCAGTTGCGTTCGACGCTCACCGACGAGTCGCTTCCTGCTGCGCGCCGCCAGGCCGTCGTCGAAGCCCTCCTCGGTTCGGCCTCCAACGTGTCGGCGCAGTTGGTCGGAATGATCATCGGCTCCGGTCGTGGACGCGATCTGCCGGCCATCATCGACAAGGTCGTCAAGCGTGCGTCGAGCACGCAGAACAAGGAAGTCGCCGAGGTTCGCTCGGCGGTTGCACTGACAGCCGACCAGCAGTCGCGTCTTGCCGCCGCGCTCGAACGCGCCACCGGCAAATCGGTCAATCTCAAGGTCGTCGTCGACCCGTCCGTACTCGGCGGTCTCGTTGCAACGGTCGGTGACGAAGTCATCGACGGAAGCGTCCGCACCCGCCTCGATCAGGTCAAGAGCCGCCTCTAGGCCGGATTCTCCAGAAGGGAACAGCACATGGCAGACATCACGTTGTCAGCAAGTGACATCGCCTCGGCGATCACCAAGGGACTCGAGGGCTACACCCCCGACCTGTCCAAGCGCACCGTCGGACGCGTCGCGGAAGTCGGCGACGGCATCGCGCGTGTATCGGGACTTCCCGACTGCGCGGTCAACGAGCTTCTCGAGTTCGAAGACGGCACGGTCGGTCTGGCACTCAACCTCGACGAAGACTCGATCGGCGCCGTGGTCCTGGGTGACGCGGACGCCATCGAAGAGGGTCAGTCGGTCAAGGCCACCGGACGCATTCTTTCCTTGCCCGTCGGCGACGCACTGCTCGGTCGCGTCATCAACGCTCTCGGCCAGCCGATCGACGGCAAGGGTGACATCGTCGGCGCGACGATGCGCCGCGTCGAGGTGCAGGCCCCCGGCATCATGGGTCGCAAGCCCGTGCACGAGCCACTGCAGACCGGCATCAAGGCCATCGACGCGATGATCCCGAT
>CAYFNP010000164.1:0-4125 GCA_964344425.1 uncultured Bifidobacterium sp.
GGTCTGCTCGGAGGCCTGTTGCGCGATGGTCTCGATGATCGACGGGTTGGCACCGGCGAAGAACTCGGAGGCTGCGATGACGGAGGCGTGCGACATGTTGGAATCACGGTACTACCCTCGACGGCGTGTCTGTACCGCCGAGCCGTTCCTCTTCCGGGAATGTGTGGACGATCGTCGTCGCGGGGGGCTCGGGTCAGCGTTTCGGTGGCCAAAAACAATTCCGCGACCTTGCCGGACGTCGAATGATCGACTGGGCAACCGATGCGGCGGCGACGCTCAGCGCAGGTGTGGTTCTCGTCGTTCCCGCCGACCAGGCGGCCGACCCGGCTTTCGTGGTTCCGAAGGGGGCGACGTTGGTCGTCGCCGGTGGTTCCAGTCGCAGCGAGTCGGTTCGATGCGGGCTTGCCGCAGTGCCGGCCGATGCCGAGATCATCTGCGTACACGATGCGGCGCGACCCTTTGCGACGCACGAGGTCTTCGAACGCGTTGTCGGCGCGGTGCGGTCGGGTGCCGACGCAGCCGTGCCCGCGGTCGACGTCTCCGACACCATCAAGGTCGTCGACCCGTCGGGTCGCGTCGTTGCAACTCCGGACCGCTCGACACTTCGCGCGGTGCAAACACCGCAGGCATTCCGTGCCGAAACATTGCGCGCGGCGCACCAACGCGGTGGCGACGCCACCGACGATGCCGGTTTGGTCGAGGCCGGCGGCGGGTACGTTGTCGTTGTGCACGGCGATGTCGACAACCGCAAGGTCACGTCGCCCGCCGACTGGGACTGGGCGGTGCAGCGCGCAACCGAAGGTGGGTCGCACCGATGATCGTTCGCGTCGGCAACGGATTCGACATCCACCGCTTCGAGGACGTCGCGACGCCGGGTCGCGTGCTCGTCATCGGCGGCCAGAAGTTTCCGGGCGAGCGAACCCTCGTCGGACACAGTGATGCCGACGTGGTTGCACATGCAGTTGCCGACGCACTGCTCGGTGCAGCGGGACTCGGCGACATCGGCCAACACTTTCCCGACACCGACGCACGCTGGAAGAATGCCGACTCGATCGAGATTCTGCGCGCGGTCGCGGGAATGGTCGCGGGTGCGGGCTGGTCGATCGGCAACGTCGATTGCAGTGTCGTGTGCGAAGCGCCGAAGCTTGCTCCGAAACGTGACGCAATGCAGGACCTGCTGTCGTCGGTGGTCGGCGCACCCGTCACCGTGAAGGGGCGTCGTGCCGAAGGTCTCGGTGCACTGGGGCGGGCCGAGGGCATTGCATGTTTCGCCTCGGCCGTCGTCACGCGAGACTGACCCGATGGCACCGCGAAACCCCCGCCGTTCTTCGTCGTCGCACGGCGGACCGAACCGACGTCCAAATTCGGGCGGGCAGCGTCGCGGTGGGAACGATGCGTCGCGCCGTGGTTCGTCGGACAAATCACTCGGTGGCGAACAACTCGAGGGCCGACAGGCCGTGCGTGAATTGTTGCTGGCTCATCGGCGCAAGGCTCGCGAGATTTGGATCGCGAACGACATCGACGACGCCGACGTCATCGACGACATTCGCGAACTCGCGGCCGATTCACGCGTGCAGGTGCTCGACGTTCCGCGCAAGAAGATCGAACTGACCGCACGCAGCGAGGCACCGCAGGGCGTCATTGCCTTCGCGGCCCCCCTTCCCGAAGCCGACTTCGACGAAATGTTGGTTGCGAAAAACGGAGTGAACCCGTTCCTCGTTGCGCTCGACGGTGTCACCGACCCGGGCAACCTCGGTGCGTTGCTGCGCTGTTGCGACGGCGCGGGCGTCACCGGTGTCGTTTTGCCGCGACACCGCTCCGTGCACGTCACGCCCACAGTGGCCAAGGCCGCGGCCGGTGCGATCGAACACATCGACATTGCCGTCGTGCCGGGACTTCCGAACGCGATGGAGAAAATGAAGAAGGCCCGTGTCTGGACGATCGGGCTCGACGATGCCGCCGACCGTTCGTTGTTCGAAATCGGCGACCTTGCCCGCGACCCGGTGTGTGTCATTCTCGGCGCCGAGGGCAAGGGTGTTTCGCGGTTGGTGCGCGAGCGGTGCGACCTCGTCGTGTCGATCCCGATGGAGGGACAACTCTCTTCGTTGAACGTTTCTGCTGCCGGGGCACTGGCAACGTACGAAATTCTGCGGAATCGCCGCACGGCCTGACACACACGACTGACAATCGTTCGGTCGTAGACTCCTTGTATATACGCCGGGTTAGCTCAGTGGCAGAGCAACCGCCTTGTAAGCGGTAGGTCGTGGGTTCAAATCCCACACTCGGCTCCATTTCGGGCGGTACGGTAGGGTTTTGAACCGCAAGACAACTTGGACCGCAAGACAACACGGCCAGAAAAACCGGAGGTTGCCATGAGTCGTCAATCAGGACCGCGTCGCGGGGGCTCGGGTGGGCTCGGCGCAGGCCCCGGTTTCAATGCCACGGCCAGCATCGTCGTCGCCGCGGTCGCGGTGATCCTCGGGTTCTTCATCCTTCGCGACATCAACAAGGGCAATGACGACGGCGGTGACTCGGCGGCCGTCGATACGACCCTCGTCGATTCCAGCACCACGTTGCCCGGCGCCAGCACGACGCTGCCCGGGCCGACGACCGGCTTCAAGGTGCAGGTCGTCAACGCAGCCGGAGTCTCGGGTGCCGCCGGTGACATGACCGTTGGCCTGCAGGGCATCGGGTTCATCGTCCAACCCGCGCTGACGAAGAGCGACGCGACGCCGAAGCAGACCGTGACCAAGGTGTATTACTTCGCCGGCAGCGAAGCCGCGGCCGCGTCGGTCGCCGCCGCCCTGGGCGGTGTCGAAACCGCCCCGATGCCCGACCCGGTTCCCAGTGAAACGGGCAACATCGGCGAAGCCAGCGTGATGGTTCTTCTCGGCACCGATCTCGCCGGCAAGCCGCTTCCCGGCCAGGTTCCGACGCAGACGACGCTTCCGCCGGTTCCGGCCGAGACCACCACAACCGCCGGCTGACGCGTCAGGCCGACAGTTCGGCTGCCCAGTCGCGGAAGAACTGACGGAGTGCGGGTACTAGCTCGCGGTCAATTGGTAAATCGTCGTCGCTGTAGATGCTGACCCTGTCGAGAGCTTGGCGAAGGGGCACTGAAGCGAACCCAGCATCCAACTCGTGCGCACTCCGGGTGAGAACCGCACGTCCGAATTTGTTGGCGAGGATGAATATGTCGACAAAGTCGCGTGCTTCTGCCCGAGAAAAGAGTGCGAGCAGTTTTCGGCCACCGAGTTCCGGACCAGCAAACGTGGGTCCATCGGAGGTCAGGTTGATCGGCAAGATCGGTGGTACGTCTCTGCAGATGTCGATTGTGATGGTTTCATCGCCGCGAACTTGCAAGCGAACAAATTCCTCTGCACGTCGAATAGGAGTTGTTCGCCAACCTTGCACCCTTGCCACCAACTCGAATATTCGACTGACGATTGCCATGTCTTGCGTTTCTGAATGACCGAAGAAGTCCAGATCTTCCGTTGGTCGGTCGGAGAGTTCACTTGCCAAGAGGGCACCCCCGCCGGCTAGGAGATAGCCGTGCGAAGCTGGAATCGAAAAGAACACTCTCGCGATGTCCGATTTGAATTGGTCGAGGTTGCTCATTCGTGTTTCTTCTCGATGACGCTTGTCCACGCCTGCTTGACTGCTTCGGGAAGGTAGATCTCGGGCCAGATGTCGACGAGCAGGATTCCGTCGATGTACGTGCAGATTTCTTGACCGTCACCCTCTCTCAACACGATTTCGTAGCAGTGCAATCGTTGGCGCCGTTCGCGGAGATCGAAGGTTTGACCCGGTGTTGACCAGTTGAGGTGGTTCGGAAGTTCGACGGTCGCCAATGCCTGTTCGACAGGAAGGCGCCAAAGACGGTTGGCGACGTAGAACGGCCGTCCAAGATCGGTCGTGTGGACGTTGAATGCGACCGCCGGGTCGAGGGCGAGCGTGAAGCCGGCAACCGTGAGGATGCGTTCGGCGGTTGCGAGCGTCGGTGACTTGCGCCCGCTTTCGTAAGCGGAGAGGGTGGGTCGGGAAGTGCCCGCAAGTTCGGCGAGTTCGGCCTGGGTGAGGCCGGCCCGATGCCTTGCCTCTTCAATGATTTCGCCAGCCATGGAA
>CAYFNP010000165.1:0-4084 GCA_964344425.1 uncultured Bifidobacterium sp.
ATACCGCGTCGGGTACCGAGACCTGCCTGTTCGACCCGCGAGCGTCGGCCACCACGGGTGAAGCAACGCCGGAGGAACTGCGTCGCCGCGAACGAGCGCGAGAGGGCGCGGGAGGCGTGGTCACCTACGCGTGCGATGCCGCGTTGACCCTGGCCGCAACCGTGCTCGGCGGTCAGTTGTTCGCGGTCGACCTGATTCGTGGCGGCGCCACGCCGGTACCCATCGACACGGGCGTGTTCGATGCGCGGCCGTCACCTGACGGCACGAAGATTGCCTACACGCGGGGCGGCCGCCTGTTCGTCTGCGACGTTGCGGGCGATGAAATCGAAATCGCAGGTGATGACGACCCGAACGTCACGTGGGGCCTCGCCGAGTTCATCGCGGCCGAGGAGATGGGCCGTCACCGTGGACACTGGTGGTCGCCCGACGGCACCATGCTCGCCACGGCGCGCGTCGACGTGTCGATGGTCGACGTGTGGCACATCGCCGACCCCGCAAACCCCGCGTCGGCAGCGACCGAACACCGCTACCCCGCCGCCGGCACACGTAACGCGGTCGTCGAACTCTTCGTCATCGACGTGACAACTCGCCGGCGGACACGCGTCGGTCTGCCCTTCCACGAATATCTCAACGCCGTTGCATGGACTTCGGCGGGCTTGATCGCCCAGGTGCAGTCTCGCGACCAGCGCGACGTTGCAATCGTGCGCATCGATTCGGCCAGCGGCGCGTGCGCCGAAATCGCCACCGACCGGGACGAAGCATGGATCGAACTCGTGCCCGGCGCGCCCGCACTTCGCCCGAACGGCGACGTGGTCACGTGCGTCGACCGCGGCGTGCGTCGGGTCGCTGTGAACGGTGTCCCCGTGACACCAGAACATCTTCAGGTGCGCAGCATCGTGTCCGTGGGTGACGAGATCGTCTTCACCGCCAACGAAATTTCACGGCCATGGTTCGTCGGCGTCCACGCCCTCGGCGACCACGGGCTGCGCACCATCGCCGACGGCGATGCGGTGTACTCGGCTGCACACGGCGACGGCGTCACCGTTCTGCGGGAAACTTCGTTGGCATCGCCGCGCGCATCATTCAGCATCGTGCGTGCGGACGGTGGAACAGTGTCGATCGCGTCGCACGCCGAGACGATGCTCGTTGCCCCCAAACCACGCATCACCGAGGTCGCCGGTCACGCGGTTGCGATTCTCGTTCCGGCGACGCCGAGCGCCGGACCACTTCCCGTGTTGTTCGACCCTTACGGCGGCCCACACGCACAACGCGTCGTCGGTTCGCAACTCGCGTTTGCAACTTCGCAGTGGTTCGCCGATCAGGGATTCGTGGTGGTCGTTGCGGACGGTCGCGGAACACCGGGCCGCGGTGCCGAACACGAACGCGCAGTGCACGGCGACCTGGCGGGTCCGGTTCTCGACGACCAGGTGACCGTTCTCGATGCACTGTCGGTACTCGAACCGCGCGCCGACACCTCGCGCGTGGCGATTCGCGGTTGGAGTTTCGGCGGTTATCTCGCCGCACTTGCGGTGCTGCGCCGGCCCGACAAGTTCCACTGCGCGGTGGCGGGCGCACCCGTCACCGATTGGGCGTTGTACGACACGCACTACACCGAGCGATACCTCGGTCGACCCGACACCGATGCGGCGAACTACGGGCGCACGAACCTCATGCTCGAGGCCGCGAAACTCTCGCGACCGCTGCTGTTGATCCACGGCCTCGCCGACGACAACGTCGTGGCCGCGCACACGCTGCAGTTGTCGAGTGCACTGCTCGCCGCCGGTCGCGATCACGAGGTGCTTCCGTTGTCGGGGGTCACGCACATGACACCGCAGGAAGTCGTTGCAGAGAACCTGTTGCTCCACCAACTCGGGTTCATCAGACGCGCCTTGCGCATCGAGAACTAATCAGCCGAATTGCGTGCGGTCGCGACTCGATCGCGGCCGGCAAGGTCGGGCGTGATCGCGATATCGGTCCAGCCGAGGCGACCGAGTTCGTCGGCAACGGCGGCACCCTGACGATGACCGATCTCGATGACGAGACGACCACCGGGAACGAGAAAGTCGCGGGCCTCCGTGGCGATGGCAACGATGTCCGCAAGGCCGTTGTCGCCCGTGAACAACGACGAGTGCGGCTCGTGGTTGCGCACGGCGTCGTCGACATCGGGGTCGTCGTGCGCGATGTAGGGAGGGTTGGAGACGATCACGTGGAAAGACCCGCGAAGTTCGGCGGGCAACGCGGTGCACCATGAACCGTGAGCCACCCTGACATTCGGAGCGTTGCGACCGATGCTTGCAACGTTCGCCCGTGCGACGTCGAGGGCATCGTGGGACAAATCGGTGATCCATACCTCGACACCGACGTTCGGCATTTCCGCTGCAATCGACAGGCCGATTGCGCCGCTTCCGGTTCCCAGGTCGGCGATGCGCACCGACTCGCTGCGCGACTGCCGCGCTGAATGTGCGGCAAGTGCGAAGTCGAGTGCGACGCCCGCAACGACCTCGGTTTCGGGCCGCGGGATCAACACCCGACGGTCGATCAACAGGTCGATGTGACGAAATGGCCAGTGGCCAAGGACGTACTGCACCGGCTCGCCCGACAATCGTCGTCCGACCATCTGTTGCAGTTCGAGACCCATGCGTTGGATCGCGTGCTCGTCGAGTTGCGCGAGAAACTCCGCGCCCTGCAGGCCGCAGGCTTCTTCGCACAGCCAGCGTGCCTCGTTTCGGTCACCGAGGATGTCGGTCGTCTCCTCGAGCAACTCGCGCCACGTGGTCACTCGCCACCCTCGGCCAGCTGCCGCGTGCGTTCGTCCTGAATCAGAGCATCGGACACCTCGGCGAGGTCGCCGCGCAGGATGTCCTGCAGGCGGTACAGCGTGAGGCCGATGCGGTGATCGGTGAGACGGTTCTCCTTGAAGTTGTAGGTGCGGATCTTTTCGCTGCGCCCACCACCGCCGACCTGCGCACGACGCTGTGCCGAGGCCGCGGCCTCGTGTTCTTCTTGGCGGGCCTTCAGGATTCGCGCCCGGAGAACCTGCATCGCGCGTGCGCGGTTCTGCAACTGGCTGCGCTCGTCCTGCATGGCGACGACGATGCCCGTCGGCTTGTGGGTGATGCGCACGGCGGAGTCGGTGGTGTTGACGTGCTGGCCGCCCGCACCCGACGACCTGTACACGTCGATTTCCAGATCACGGTCGTCGATCTCGACGTCGACTTCCTCGGCCTCGGGCATCACGGTGACCGTCGCGGACGACGTGTGAATGCGTCCCTGGCTTTCGGTCACGGGAACGCGCTGCACGCGGTGCGGGCCACCCTCGAACTTGAGGTGGCTCCAAGCGGAGTCGCCCGTGATCATCAGGGTGACTTGGTTGATTCCACCCAGCGGCGACTCGTCGAGCGACATGATCTCGCACTTCCAGTTCATGTTCGACGCATATCCGCGGTACATCTCGAGCAGGTCGCCGGCGAACAGGTTGGCCTCTTCCCCGCCTTCGGCACCTCGGATTTCCACGATGACGGCACGACCCTCGTTCGGGTCGCGCGGCAGCAACAACAACTTCAACTGTGCGTCGAGGGAGGCGAGTTCGGCCTCGGCACTGTCGATTTCTTCGCGGAGCAGGTCCTTCTCTTCGCCCGTCGCCATGTCCATCAACTCGCGCGCAGCAGCCGCGTTTCCCTGCGTCGCCTTGATGGTGCGGATGCACTCGACGATCGGAGTCATCTGCTTGTATCGGCGCGTCGCCTCGCGCAATTTCGCCTGATCGTTCAGGACCGCCGGGTCGCCGAGGCTGGCTTCGAGATCGTCGAAATCGCGTTCGATGCTCTCGAGGCGGTCCATCATGACGATGGAGGCTAACTGGAGGCCGTGGACGGCGGGTCGACCGCCACGAACTCTGCACGTCGACCGCGCGGCGCGACCGCCAAGGAGAGCGCCCGCCGATTGGTCGGTGTCACGTGTGAACCGGGCATCGCGATGACGAGGTGCGACGACGTCTCACCGAGAAGGTCGATGCGGGCACGCGCGTCGAGCGCGAAGGGAACGATGTCGGGATCGGCCCCCGACGTGAAGACGACAACGAGGG